>DASQWP010000187.1:0-3951 GCA_035640195.1 Gaiellaceae bacterium
GAGCCCCCTCCTCCTGGGGACTCTGTGTTTGCGACTCTTCACTCTGCAACTGGTCGATGCGGGCGTCGATCAGCCCGACGAGGTCCTGCAGCGGGGCGTTCACGAGCCCTGCGATCGCGGTGAGCGGCCCGACGATCGCGCCCAGCACCTGGCCCCGGAGCACGTCGGCCGGGGGCAGCGCGGCGAGGTCCTCGACCGCCCGAGCATCGATCGGCGATCCCTGGAGGATGCCGCCCCGGACGGCCAGCACCTTCGTCCGGCGTGCCGTCTCGCTCAGGGTCTTGGCGACTCCGACCATGTCGCCCTCGCCGACGAAGGCGATGGCCGAGGGCCCGTCGAGGAGCTCTGGGAGCGCCCCGACGCCGGCCTCCTCGGCCGCGAGCTTCGTCAGCGTGTTCTTGACGACGGAGAAGCGGGCACCGTGCGCCAGCAGCTTCGTGCGCACCTCGTCGATCTCGGTCACCGACAGCCCGCGGTAGTCGGCGACGATGAGCGTGTCCGACGAGCGCAGCCGCTCCGCCAGCTCGGCGACGATTCGCTCCTTCTCCCTTCTCAGCACTGGTGCTTCCTCCGGAAAATCGAGGCCCGCCGGAGGCGGGCACGAGCGCGAGACGGAGTCTCTCGATCACTGCCGCCTCGACCGGACTTCTGCCTTCACGGCTGCCGGTTGTCTTCGGCGAACGGTTTGACGTTGCTTGCAAGCCTAGCGACTCTCGGCTAGGCGGGAACGGCCGCCTCCTCGAGCTCGGCGGCGATGTCGCGCGTGCGGCTGGGATCGATGCGCACGCCGGGCCCCATCGAGCTCGTCAGCGTGACGGAGCGGATGTAGCGGCCCTTGGCGGCGGCCGGCTTCGCGCGGACGATCTCCTCCATGACAGAGGCGTAGTTCTCGAGCAGCGTGCGCTCCTCGAAGCTCTTCCTCCCGATCGTGAGATGCACGTTGGCGCCCCGGTCGGTGCGGTACTCGAGCTTGCCCGCCTTGGCGTCGCGAACCGCCTTGCCCACGTCGAAGGTCACGGTGCCCGTCTTCGGGTTCGGCATCTTCCCGCGTGGGCCGAGGATGCGCCCGAGCTTGCCGACGGTCCCCATCTGGTCGGGCGTGGCGATGGCCACGTCGAAGTCGTCGAAGCCGCCCTCGATCTGCGCGGCGAGGTCACCCGAGCCGACCACGTCGGCGCCCGCGTCCTGCGCCTCCTTCGCCTTCTCGCCCTCCGCGAAGACGGCGATCCGCACGTCCTTGCCCGTTCCGTGCGGGAGCATGAGCGTGCCGCGGAGCTGCTGGTCGGCATGCCGGACGTTGAGGCCGAGGTTGAAGTGCACCTCGACGGTCTCGTCGAACTTCGCGGCCGGGAACTCCTTGAGCATACGGACGGCCTCGAGGGGCGAGTAGAGGTGCTCGCGGTCGACGCTCGCGCGCGCGTTCCGGTAGCGCTTGCCGTGCTGGGTCATAGCCTGTCTACCTCCACGTCGCTCGGCTTCGCCTTGCTCCCGCGGGGGGACCCTGTTCCCCCACGGACCCCCCGGTTCTTCAGGCACGGCGCGCTTCGCGCGCGACTCCCGGGAAACCTCCCGGTTTCCCGACCCCTTCCCCCGTGGAGCTGGAACGTCACAGCCGTTCCACCTCCACGCCCATCGACCGCGCGGTGCCGGCGATGACGAGCATGGCCTGCTCGACGTCGCGGGCGTTCAGGTCCGGCATCTTCGTCTCCGCGATCTGGCGCACCTGCTCGCGCGTGAGGCGCCCGACCTTGTCCCGGTTCGGCTCCGCGGAGCCCTTGTCCAGGCGGAGCGCCTCTTTGATCAGGACCGCCGCAGGCGGCGTCTTCGTGATGAACGTGAACGAGCGGTCCTCGAAGACCGTGATCTCCACGGGGATGATGCGCCCGTTCTCCTGCTGGGTCTGGGCGTTGAAGGCCTTGCAGAATTCCATGATGTTGACCCCGTGCTGGCCCAGGGCGGGGCCGACGGGGGGCGCAGGGTTGGCCTGGCCGCCCGGGATCTGGAGCTTGATGAGAGTGAGGACCTTCTTGGCCACGGGTTCCTAGTCGAGCTTCTTGACCTGGTCGAAGCTGACCTCCACGGGAGTCTGGCGCTCGAAGATGTTCACGAGCACCTTGAGCTTCTGCTGGTCGGCGTTGACGTCGATGACCTCGCCGTCGAAGTCCGAGAGCGAGCCCTGCGTGATCTTCACCGTCTCGCCCAGGTCGAACGCGACGGCCGTGCGGGGGCGCTCGGCGGCCGACGTCGCGGTGTGGAGGATGCGGTCGACCTCGGGTTGCGACAGCGGCACCGGCTTCGTGCCGGAGCCAACGAAGCCCGTGACGCCGGGCGTGTTCTTCACGACCGTCCACGCCTCGTCGGACATGTCCATGTTCACGAGCACGTAGCCCGGTAGCACACGCTTCTCGGTCTGCACCTTTTGGCCGTCCTTCGTCTCCATCACCTGTTCGGTCGGGACGACGACGCGCCGGAAGCGCGGGGCCTGGTTCATGGAGACGATCCGGTGCTCAAGGTTGGCCTTCACCTTGTTCTCGTGCCCGGAGTAGGTGTTGATGACATACCAGCGGAACATCTCGGAGTCGGCGGTTAGAGGTTGAGGAGGACGTCGCGCACGAAGCGCTGGAGGACGAAGTCGGTCGCGTAGAGGTAGGCGCCCACGACCGCCACCGCGATGATGACGACCACGGTCGCGGAGAGGAGCTGCTGGCGGCCGGGCCACTCGACCTTCTTGAGCTCGCCCCAGGACTCAGCCGTGAACGCGCGGAAGCCGCCGCGCCGCTCGCGCTTCGCGCCGGTCTGGCTCTTCGGCTGCCCGACGGGCTTGACGGCCTGGCGTCGCTGGCGCGCGCGCTCGGCGGCGGCCGGCGGCTGGAAGCCCTCGCGCTTGCGCCGGGTCCGGGACGGACGGGACCGGGCCATGCCTAGCGCGTCTCCCGGTGAAGCGTATGCCGGCCGCACCAGCGGCAGTGCTTCCGGAGCTCGAAGCGGTCGGGCGTGTTCCGCTTCGACTTGTTGGTCTGGTAGTTCCGCCGCTTGCACTCGGTGCAGGCGAGCGTGATCGCGACTCGTACTCCGGTTGCCACTGTTCTTCCGTTCTCTCCTTGCGACCCTTGAAAAGGCAGCCCGAGGAGGCGGAGCCTCCCGCACGCCGAGGGATTGTAGCGGCCGCGGGCGGAGCCTCGCCGGGGGCGCCCGGAAGGGCCGAGGGCGGCCGCCGCGGCTAGAGGGATGCGGCGGCCGCCCTCGTGGCTCACGCTCAGAGCGGTGCGACTCTCACAGGAGCTGCACCACCTTGGCGAGCTGGAGGGTCAGGCTCCCGTTCCAGGACGACGCCGTCCCGGAGTTCGTGGCCGTCTGGTTCGCGGAGCTCGAGCCGCCGAAGACGTCCTTGCCCGCGATCGCAACCGGGGCGTTCCCGTTCACGGCGTTCTGCTCCGCTTCCGCGTCGGCGTCCGCGTCCTGCCACTTACCGGCCCACTGCCCGACCTTCTGGGCCTGGCCGGAGCTGCCGCAACCGCACGAGCCGCCGCGCTTGTCCTTGCTCGCCTTCGTGCACCGGTCCCGACAGCCGCCCGCGCTCTGGTCGGCGAAGGCGAGCTGCAGCGTCAGGGCCTTGTTGGACGCGTCCGCGTCGGCCGAGTTGCTCGCGGTCTGGCTCGCCGAGCTCGAGCCGCCGAAGACGTTGCCACCCGCGATCGCAACCGGGGCGTTCCCGTTCACGGCGTTCTGCTTCGCGTCCGCTTCGGCGTCCGCGTCCTGGCCCGTCCAGGCCCCCTGCGAGATGGCCTGGAACTGGCCGGAGCCGCCGCAGCCGGCCTGGCACGAGCTGCCGCCGCCTGTCTGCGAGGCGGCCGCCAGCTGCACCGTGGCGGCCTTGTTTTCCGCGTCCGCCTCGGCCGTGTTGTCCGCCGTCTGGTTCGCGGAGCTCGAGCCGCCGAAGACGTCCCCGCC
>DASQWP010000188.1:0-8761 GCA_035640195.1 Gaiellaceae bacterium
TCATTCGCCGGACGATCGAGCAGGCCGAGCGGGACGGCTATGCGACGAGCCTGATGGGCCGACGGCGCCCGGTCCCGGAGCTGCGGGCCTCGAACCGGCAGACGCGGTCCCTCGGCGAGCGACTCGCGGTCAACTTCGTCATGCAGGGCTCGAACGCCGACATCATCAAGGTCGCGATGGTCGCGATCCACCGCCGGCTGCGCGCCGAGGGCCGCGGCGCCCGCCTCGTCCTGCAGGTGCACGACGAGCTGCTCTTCGAGGTGCCGGAGACCGAGGTCGCGGCCGTGCGGCAGCTCGTCCGCGAGGAGATGTGCGGCGCGTACCCGCTCGACCCGCCGCTGGTCGTCGACGTCGGTCTCGGCGACGACTGGACCGAAGCCAAGCGGTAGCGGCACTGCGCCGGAAGCCGGTGCGCCCGCCCAGCCGGTGTGAGAGGCTGCCCCCGACGACGGACACGGTCCTTCCGATCTCGAGCGAAAGGAGCGCAGAACGCATGACGCGACGCGTTCGCACCCCGTTCCGGTTGCTGCTCGCCGCCTTCGCGGCGGCCGCGCTCGTCGGCGCGCCCGGTTCTCCGGCGGCCGACCCGGAGGTGCACTTCTGGCTGACGGTTCTCCACAACAACGACGGCGAGTCGAAGCTGATCGCCGCGGGCGACGGCGAGCTCGCCAACTACGGCGGCGTCGCGCGGTTCAAGACGCAGGTCGACCTGCTCATGGCGGAGGCGCGGACGGGTTGGGACCCGACCGCGTGCTTCACCGACCGTTTCGGGATGATCGCCGCGCTCGCGGGACGCCCCGGCGACCCGCTCCGGAAGCTCGTCTCCTGCGCGCCGAACGACGTCGACCTCACGAAACGCGGCGCCGTCATGGTCTCCTCCGGCGACAACTTCCTCGCCGGACCGGAGTTCAACGCGAGCCTCGACAAGGGCGTGCCCTTCTTCGACACGATCGCGATGGACCTGATCGGCTACGACGCGGTCGCCATCGGCAACCACGACTTCGACTTCGGCCCGGACGTCCTCGCGGACTTCATCCGCGGCTTCGAGTCGGATGTGCCCTACCTGAGCGCGAACCTCGACTTCTCGGCCGAGCCCGCGCTGCAGGCGCTCGTCGATGCCGGTCGCATCGCCGGCAGCACCGTCGTGAAGGAGCGTGGCGAGCGGGTCGGCATCGTCGGCGCGACGACGCCGTTGCTCCGCTTCATCTCGAGCCCGCGCAACGTCGGCATCGACCCCGACGTCGCGGGTGCCATCAACGACGAGGTCGACGCCCTCGAGGCGAAGGGCGTCAACAAGATCATCCTCATCAGCCATCTCCAGAGCATCGAAGAGGACCTGGCGCTCGCGCCGATGCTGAGCGGCGTCGACGTCATGATCGCCGGCGGAGGCGATGAGCTCCTCGCCAACCCGGGCGACCGGCTGGTGCCTGGCGACGAAGGAATCGTCTTCGGGCCCTATCCGCTCATCGCGACGGACGGCGACGGGAACGACGTTCCCGTCATCACGACGCCGGGGAGCTACAAGTACGTCGGCGAGCTCGGCGTCGCCTTCGACAAGGCGGGGAACGTCGTCGGCATGAACAGCGGCCCCGTTCGTGTCTCCGGCGTCGGGCCGGACGCGGTCGAGCCCGATCCCGTCGTACAGGCCGAAGTGACCGAGCCGGTGGCGGAGGCGCTCGAGACGCTCGACGAGAACGTCGTCGCCACGTCCGAGGTCGACCTGGACGGGCGCCGCGGCCCCGGCGTGCGGACGATGGAGACGAACGAAGGCAACCTGATCGCGGACTCGTTCCTCTACCAGGGGACGAAGCTCGCAGCCTCGTTCGGCGTCGACGCCCCCCAGGTGGCGCTCCAGAACGGGGGTGGAATTCGGAACGACAGCATCATCCCCGCCGGTCCGATCACGGAGCTCGACACGTTCGACATGGTTCCGTTCGCGAACTTCCTGAGCATCGTCGAGGACGTGCCGGCTGCGCAGTTCAAGGAGATCCTCGAGAACGCCGTCTCCAGGGTCGAGTTCACCGACGGCCGCTTCGCGCAGATCGGCGGCTTCAGCTACACGTACGACGCGGCCGGAACCGCTCAGGTTCTCAACGCCGACGGCACTGTCGCCACGCCCGGCACGAGGGTGCGGGAGGTCGTGCTCGACGACGGCACGGTCGTGGTCAGCGGCGGCTCGGTCGTGCCCATGGCCGCGTCCATCGACGTGGCCACGATCGACTTCCTCGCCCGGGGCGGCGACCAGTATCCGTTCCGCGGACTGCCGTTCACGACGCTGGGCCTCACCTATCAGCAGGCTCTCGAGGGCTACCTCGTGGAAGCCGACGGGCTGAACGGCACCATCACCGCCGCCCAGTACCCGGAGGGTGGCGAGGGCCGGATCACCCGACTGAACTAGAACCGAGCCCTCGCCCTGCGACCAGACCAGGAGCCCATGGAAGGAGCCGCACCGATGAGGAAGTTCACCGCTCTGTGTCTTGTCGTCTTCGTCGCCCTGGCCCTCGCGGCGACGGCGTCGGCCGGCAACGCAGACGTTCGCTTCGCCACCTTCAACGCCTCGCTCAACCGCAACTTCGAGGGGCAACTGATCGCGGACCTGTCCACGCCCGCGAACGCGCAGGCGGCCACTGTCGCCGAGATCGTCCAGCGGACGCGTCCCGAAGTCCTGCTCGTGAACGAGTTCGACTTCGACGCGGCCGGCGAGGCGATGGAGCTCTTCCAGGAGAACTACCTCTCCGTCTCCCAGAACGGCGCCGACCCGATCCAGTATCCGTACCGCTTCCAGGCGCCCTCGAACACCGGTATCCCCTCCGGTCTCGACCTCTCGAACGACGGGACGGTCGGGGGGCCGAACGACGCCTTCGGCTTCGGGTTCTTCCCCGGCCAGTTCGGGATGGCCGTCTACTCGCAGCACCCGATCCTCGAGTCGCAGGTTCGGACCTTCCAGAAGTTCCTCTGGAAGGACATGCCGGGAGCGCTCCTGCCGGACGATCCACGGACCGCCGAGCCGGCCGATTGGTACTCCGAGGAAGAGCTCGACGTCTTCCGGCTCTCCTCGAAGAGCCACTGGGACGTTCCCGTCTCGATCGACGGCCGCGTCGTCCACTTCCTCGTCAGCCACCCGACCCCGCCGGTGTTCGACGATCCCCCCGCCTTCCCCGCGGGAGTCGACTTCAACGGGCGACGGAACTTCGACGAGATCCGCTTCTGGGCTGACTACATCAGCCCTGGGGCGAGGAGCTTCTACATCTACGACGACGAGAGGCGTCGGGGCGGCTTGAGGCCGGGCTCGATGTTCGTGATCGCCGGCGACCAGAACTCCGACCCGCTCGACGGGGACAGCATCCCGGGCTCCGCACAGCTTCTCCTCGAGCACCCGCTCGTGAACACGAAGCTGACCCCCTCGAGCGAAGGGGCGGTCGAGGCGTCGATCCTCCAGGGCGGGGCGAACACGACCCACCGGAGCGATCCGGCCTTCGACACGGCTGACTTCAGCGACAGCGCGCCCGGTAACCTGCGCGCGGACTACGTCCTTCCCAGGAAGAGCCTGAAGATGCAGGACGCGGCAGTGTTCTGGCCGCTCCAGAGCGATCCGCTCTTCCGGCTCACCGGCGTCTTCCCCTTCCCGAGCTCCGACCACCGGCTCGTCTGGGTGGACGTCTCGGTGCCGGGAACGGCGCGAGGACGCTAGGCAGAGGAAGGAAGCGGGGGCCGGGCGAGCCGGCCCCCGCTTCGCGTCGAGCTAGCCAACGCGCGTGATCCGGTTTTGCGGCCGGGCGCGATCGGCGAGCTCTCGCCGAGGTAGTTGGCGAACGCCTCGAACCGACGATGCCCTAGAGGCGGTTCACCCCCGGCGTGAGGACGCACAAGTTGTCTCCGCCGCCGGCGAGCAAACCTCAACCCCCTCCTCGGAGTCGTGTGTCAGTCCCCTGCGCGGGGCGCCATCGGCGTCCCCGGCGGTCGCCATGCTAGCGCCCTCCGCCTCAACCCGTTGTGGCCAGGGGCTCGAGCCCGCGCGGGAAGCGGCGATCGGCGATCCGCGCCCAGCGCTCCCCGTCCCACGCGTATGTGAGGACGCGCAAGGAGCGCTCCTCCGCCTCGACGACGTGGAGGCCCCGCGCCTCGCCCCGGCGCTTGGGCCGGGGCTGCCCGAGGCCGGGGGCGGTCACGACCGTAGTGCCCCGCACGTCCCCGCGCACCACCTCGAACTCGCGCCGCTCCTCGACCGAGCTCTGGTGGACGTGCCCCGAGAGGACGAGCTCGGCGCCCGCGTCGACGAGGGCGCCGAGCACGGCCGAGCGGTTGGCGATCGTCCTCTTGCGCGAGCGCCAGGGTGCGCCGAGGAGGTGATGGTGAACGGCGACGACCCGCAGGGCGCCTTCCGGGGCCTGGGCGAACTCGTTCGCCACCCGCTGGAGCTGGGCCCGGCGGAGGGCGCCGCCCTGCTGCTTCCAGGGGCGAACTGAGTTGAGGCCGCAAACGACGAGGCGCTCCGAGCGGTAGACCGGCTCCAGCTCGGGCCAGTGCCGCTGGAGCTCGGTGAAGGTGCGCGTGAAGCGCCAGGGCGGCCAGCGGGGGATGTCGTGGTTGCCCGGGACGACGAGGAGCGGGCGCGCGAGCGAACGCAGGAGGGCCGCGGCCCGCTCGTGCTCCTCCGGACGGTTGCGGTGGGTGAGGTCTCCGCTTGCGACCACGAGCTCCGGGTCGACCTCGTCGGCGAGCGCGCGCAGGTCCCCCTCGACCTCCGGCTCCTCCACGGTCCCCGCGTGAAGATCGGACACCTGAAGGACGCGTAGAGGCGGCATCAGGCGGGCAAACTATAGTGAGAGCATGGTCGACGAGCCTGCGGAGATCTTCGACGACATGTACCTGGGCCTTCGAGCCGGCGCCGCCGGGCGCAAGAAGCGGCGCGGCGAGCCGCTCTCGCTCGAGGAGCAGGAGGTGCTCGGCCGCTGGGAGCGACTCTCTACGTGGCGCAAGACGCTCGCGGTGGGCGGCTTCGCCGTCGGCACCTTCGGTCTGGGGTTCACGCTGGGCGGCCTCATCTTCGGGCGCTGGCTTCCGAAGCGAGCTAGCCGCTAGCCCACCTTCGTCGTCTCCCCTTCCTTGGCCGGGAAGATGACGGTCGGGACGTCCTCCCGGGCGGGGTCCCGGTTGCGCACGACCACGTCGAGAAGCGTCACCACGACGGCGGCGAACGGGATCGCGAGGAGGACGGCGAAGCCGCCGAAGAGAAACGCGGTGGCGGCGACCGCGACGAGCACAGTCAGCGGCGTCAGCCCGACCGCGTGGCCGAGGACTCGGGGGATGACCGTGTAGTCCTCGATCAAGCGGACGACGGTGACGATGAGCCCGGCGGCGAGCGCCGTCTGCCAAGAGACCGTGAGGCCCACGCCGATCGCGAGCGCCCCGGCGGTGATTGGCCCGATCACCGGCACGATCTCCACGACGCCGGCGAAAGCTCCGATCAGGAGCCAGAAGGGCAGACCGATGATCCAGAAGGCGACGGAGAGCACCGTGGCCACGAGCAGGATGAGCAAGAGTTGTCCGCGGACGTACGCGCCGAGCTTCAGATCGACGAGGTTCCACGTATCGCGGATCACGCGGCAATGCTTGTCCGGAGTGAGCGAGAGGACGAGGTCCTGGGCCCGCTTGCGCTCGAAGATCCAGTACGCGGCGCAGGCGAGCGTGAAGATGATCCCGATGGCGATCTCGAAGGCGGTCACGGTGATCTCCAGGGCCGGGTCGATGAGCTCGTCGGCGCTCGGGAGCTCCTCCAGGCGGTCCTGGACGCCCCGAAGGATGCGCTCCTTGATGCCCGTCGAGGCGGCCGCCTCGCGCTCGAGCTCCGAGCTGGAGGTGGGGACGGCCTTGTCGATCTGGTCGACCGCGCTCGGGATGACGAAGTAAAGGAGGAGCCCGACGACCGTTGCGAGGCCGAGGTAGTGAAGGCCGATCCCAGCCGGGCGCGGGATGCCGCGCCGGTACAGCGCGTCCACGCCCGGTCGCATCGCCGCCGCGATCGTGAAGGCGAGGAAGAGGAGGGCGATCAGGATGCGGATCTTCCAGAGCGCGATGGCGGCGACGACGACGCCCACGACTATGAGCGCGCCGAGAAGGGAGCGTCGGGCGGTTTCGCGCATGTGCCGGCCATTGTGGCCAAAACGGCAGGAGCCCGAGGGCGGGCGTCGAACTCGGACGGCCGTGGAAGGAGCTCTCGCACCGGGCGAGGAGGTCAGGCTCGAGGCGCGCCCTCACGGCGTCGCGCTCGTCGGTCCCCTCACGCGCCCGCTCGTGCTCGCCGGGGGCGGGGCCGCCCTCGTCGTGCTGGGCTCGTCGATCGTGTGGCTGCTCGGGCTGCTCGGCGCGCTCCTGCTCGGGGTCGCGGCGCTCGCCGCCTTTCGCAGCGTCTGGCGCTGGGACCGCACGCGCCTGGTCCTCACCTCGGAGAAGCTCTTCGTCGTCTACGGGATCGCCCGGCGGCGGGCTGCGGCCGTGCGCCTCTCCCGTGTCCCCGCGCTCGAGTGGGAGCAGAGCCTGGTGGGACGGATGCTCGGCTACGGGACACTCGTCGCCGGCGACTTCGAGGTGCCGTACGTCCCGGCCCGCGGGCGCGAGCTGCTGGGCTGATCGAGTCAGGCCCGAAGGGGACACGGCCGGTGCCTGGCACCGAACGCGTCCTCCTGGAACGTGTCCTCAATTTGACCGGATACGTCTAGTCGAAGAACTTCACGTACGTCACGCCATCGAGGTCGTCGGAGTAGTAGCGGCTCATCTGGTGATCCTCATGAAAGCCTCGAGCCACGTAAAAAGCGCGTCCACGCTCGTTGTCGACGGGCGTGTCCGCGCAGATACCACGACAACCTCGTTCGCGAGCGAGCCGCTCCGCCTCTTCGACAAGCAGCGCCCCGGCCCTTCACGAAGCCGCTCCGCACTGACAGCGACCCCGTGAAGCTGGGCGAGGTTGTTCCAGAGATGGATCTCGACCGATACGAACCCGCCGATGGTCCCTTTGTCATCGGCGACGATGGTCATCCTCATTCTCGGAGGCCGAGAGTGCCGCGGCCCCTTCAAGCTGCCCGGCGACGTATTGCTGCGCCCAGCCGTGCTCGCGTAGCAGCGAGGCAATCGACTCGCGGTCAGTCGACCGATAGGCGCGAAGGGCGGTCATTGCGTGAAGGTAGCGCTCCCAGAACCGCAATCGCCCCTAGTGACGCGAGCCGGGAGCGAACGTATGTTCCGTCCGGGCCGCGGGCTACACTCAGCGGAAATGGCGTCCGAAGAGCTGATCGTTCACGGCGCCCGCGAGCACAACCTCAAGGACATCACCGTCCGCCTGCCGCGGAACGCGCTCATCTGCGTGACCGGCCTCTCCGGGTCCGGCAAGTCCTCGCTCGCCTTCGACACGATCTACGCCGAGGGACAGCGCCGGTACGTCGAGTCGCTCTCCGCCTACGCGCGCCAGTTCCTCCAGATGATGGAGAAGCCGGACGTGGACTCGATCGACGGCCTCTCGCCGGCCATCTCGATCGACCAGAAGACGACATCGCGGAACCCGCGCTCGACGGTCGGCACGGTGACGGAGATCTACGACTACCTGCGCCTCCTCTACGCGCGGGTAGGCCGGCCGCACTGCCCCGTGTGCGGCAGGCCGATCGCCGGCCAGTCGATCGAGACGATCGTCGACGGCGTCATGCGGCTCCCGGAGCGGACGAAGTTCACGGTCAACGCCCCCGTCGTCCGGGACCGCAAGGGCGAGTACCGCGACCTCCTGGAGCAGCTCCGCGGCGAGGGCTTCACGCGCGTGAAGGTGGACGGCGTCCAGCGGGAGCTGGACGAGCCGATCGAGCTGGACAAGAAGTTCAAGCACACGATCGAGGTCGTGGTCGACCGGCTGGTGATGAAGCGCGACCTGCGCCACCGGCTCACCGACTCGATCGAGACCGCGCTCGCCCTCGCGGAAGGGCTCGTCACGATCGACGTCGTCGACGGCGAGTCGCAGACGTATTCCGAGCGCTTCGCCTGCCCCGAGCACGGAGTCGGGCTCCCCGAGCTCCAGCCGCGCGTCTTCTCGTTCAACTCGCCCCACGGCGCCTGCCCCCGCTGCACCGGCCTGGGCGCCCAGCAGGAGATCGACCCCGACCTGCTCGTCCCCGACCCGACGCTCTCGATCGGCGAGGGCGCCCTCGTACCCTGGTCGGTGGGGAACACGAGCTACTACGAGTCGATCGTCCAGGCGATCGCCGACCGCTACGAGATCGACCTCGACGAGCCGTGGTTCGAGCTCTCCGAGGAGCAGCAGAACCTCTTCCTCTACGGGACGGACGGCGACAAGATCTACGTCACGTACAGGAACCGCATGGGCCGCCGGCGGGCATACATGCTCGCGTTCGAGGGCATCGTGCCGAGCCTCGAGCGGCGCTACAAGGAGACCGACTCCTCGCAGCAGCGCGAGCGGATCGAGGAATACATGAGCTTCCGGCCCTGCCCCGTGTGCCGGGGCGCCCGGCTCAAGCCCGAGGTGCTCGCGGTCACCGTCGGAGAACGGGCGATCCACGAGTTCACGGCCATGTCCGTGACCAGGGCGATCGAGTTCCTCGACGGGCTCGAGCTGACCGAGACGGAGCAGCTGATCGGCTCGCGCATCATCAAGGAGATCCGCGAGCGGCTCACGTTCCTCGCCGACGTCGGCGTGGGCTACCTCGACCTCGACCGCGCCTCGGCCACGCTTTCGGGCGGGGAGGCGCAGCGGCTGCGCCTG
>DASQWP010000189.1:0-9437 GCA_035640195.1 Gaiellaceae bacterium
GCATTCCACTACCCGGAGGAGGTCGTCATCGACCCCGCGCTGCTGTCGACGCTGCCGGACGAAGAACGGCGGGCGGGGATGGCGGAGGTCGTGAAGACGGGACTGCTTGCAGGCGAGGCGTATTGGGATCTCCCGGAAGAGCAGATGATCCGGGCATGTGCGGCGTTCAAGGCGGCCGTCTGCCTCTCGGATCCGTACGAGCAAGACCGGCGCGCGATGCTCAACCTCGGGCACACCTTCGCGCACGCGCTCGAAGCCGGGTCGGGCTACGTCGTCTCGCACGGCGAAGCGGTCGCGCTCGGACTGTTGGCCGCCCTGCGCCTGTCTGGCCTTCCGACCGACGTCGTCGAGGAGGTGCTGCGGCCGCAGCCGGTCGAGGCAGATCCCGAGGCCGCCTGGGCCGCGCTCGAGAGGGACAAGAAAGGGGAGGGCGTCTTCGTCCTGCTCGAGGCGCCCGGCAAGCCGGTCGTCACGACCGTCCCGGAAGCCGACGCCCGGCGGGCGCTGGTCGAACTGATCCGGAAGTAGACTCGCTCGATGCAGATCGCCGTCCTGAACGGCGTCAACCTCGACGCGCTCGCCGACCGCGATCCCGAGCTCTACGGCGGCATCAGCCTCTCGGAGCTCGAGACGCGCATCTACGCCTGGGCGCGCGACATGGACTGCACGGCGCGCTGCTTCCAGACGAACTACGAGGGCCAGTTCGTCGACTGGTGCCACGACGTGCGCCGGTGGGCGGGGGGCGTCGTCGTCAACCCCGGCGCGTGGACGCATTACAGCTATGCGATCCGGGACGCGCTCGAGCTCCTCGTCGTGCCCGTGGTCGAGGTGCATCTCTCGAACATCGAGGAGCGCGAGGAATGGCGACGGCAGTCCGTGATCGCCGAGGTGGTCGACCACCGGATCCTCGGCCGGGGGCCCGACGGCTATCGCGAGGCCCTGGAGTGGCTGGCGAGTCCTTCGTGACTGGTCGTGTGGAGCGCCTGCGGGCCGAGGCGGAGCGCCTGGGGGCGCGCTCGTTCCTCGTCACGTACCCGGTCAACGTCCGCTACCTCACCGGCTTCGAGAGCTCGAACGCGGCCGTCCTCCTCCGCAAGGATGCGACGCTGCTCCTCACCGACGGCCGCTACCAGGAAGCGGCGCGGCAGGTCGAGGGCGTCGAGCTCGTCACGGCCGACCGGGCGCTGCTCGAGGACATCGGCGGCCGCCTGGGCGAGCTGGGGGAGGGACCCGTCGCCTTCGAGGCCGACCACGTCACCGTGGCCGGGCACGAGGCGCTCTCCGCCGACGGCACGGAGCTCCTCCCGGCCAAGGGCGTCCTGTCACGACTCCGCTCGGTCAAGGACGAGGAGGAGCTGGACGCGATCCGCCGGGCCGCCCGGATCGCGGACGAGGCCTATCAGCGCCTCGCCCAGGAGCCGTTCGTCGGTCGCACGGAAGCGGAGCTGGCGTGGACGATGGAGCGCTTCCTGCACGAGGAGGGGGCCGAGGCGCCCGCGTTCCCTACGATCGTGGCCTCGGGGCCGAACGCGGCGCTTCCGCACCACCATCCCGGCGATCGGCGCGTCGAGGCGGGGGAGACGGTGATCGTCGACGCGGGCGCCCGGGTCGACGGCTACTGTTCGGACTGCACGCGCACCTTCTCCACCGGCCCCCTGCCGGACGATCTCCGCCGTGCGTACGCGCTCTGCCGCGCGACGCAGGAGCACGCGCTCGCCTCCGTGCGGGTCGGGGCGTCCGCCAGAGAGGTGGACGCCGGCGCCCGCGCCGAGATCGAGGATTCCGGCGTCGCACCCGTCCTTCACGGGCTCGGCCACGGCGTCGGGCTCGAGGTGCACGAGCTGCCGGTCTTCCGGCCCACGTCCACGGACACTCTCGAGGCCGGTCATGTCGTCACGGTGGAGCCCGGCGTCTACCTCGCCGGCCGCGGCGGTGTCCGCATCGAGGATCTCGTCGTCGTCACGGACGACGGTCCGGAGGTCCTGAGCGCCTTCACGAAGGATCTCCTGGCCCTGGACTGAGGACTAAACTAGCCCGCCGTGGCAGAGACGGTCTCCACGAACCAGTTCAAGAACGGCATGCACGTCGAGCTCGACGGCGGCGTGTGGCGCATCGTCGAGTTCCAGCACGTGAAGCCGGGCAAGGGCGGTGCGTTCGTACGCACCAGGCTCAAGAACCTCGATACGGGCTCCGTGGTCGACCGCACCTTTCGTGCCGGTGAGAAGATGCCGCGCGTCCGCACCGAGACGAAGAACGTCCAGTACCTCTACGACACAGGGGACGACGTCGTGTTCATGGACGAGCAGAGCTACGAGCAGATCTCCCTGCGGCGCGCCGACGTCGCGGACGAGCTCGAGTTCCTCCAGCCCTCGTCCACGGTGCAGCTCCTGACCGTCGACGGCAATCCGGCCGGAATCCAGCTGCCCGCTTCGGTCGAGCTCTCCGTCTCCGAGACCGAGCCCGGCGTGCGCGGCGACACGGTCTCGAACGTGACCAAGCCGGCCACGCTCGAGACGGGCGCGATCGTGCAGGTTCCGCTCTTCGTGAACGTGGGCGACCGCGTCAAGGTCGACACGCGCGAGCGGCGCTACATCTCGCGGGCGTAGTCGATGCCGGCGCTCGTCGACACGACGATCCGGCTCCTCTCGCAGGAGCCGCTCGCCGAGCGAGTGCCGGCTGCCCGGCTCTACAAGCTCGCGGAAGTCCTCGACGAGGCCGGCTTCGCCTATCTGGAGGTCTCGGGAGGCGGCTGCTTCGACGCCGCGGTCCGGCGGGGCGTCGAGAGCCCCTGGGAGCGGATCCGCTCCATCAAGGCACGCTGCTCGACCCCCCTCGGCATGGCACTCCGAGGCCGCTTCCTCGTCGGCATGCGGCCGCTCGGCGGCGATCTCGTCCGCCGCTTCATCGCCAGCGCGGCGGGAAGTGGCATCGACGTCTTCCGGATCCACGATCCCCTCAACGACCTCGGGAACCTGCGCGAGGCGGCCGAGGCGATCAGGGCGGCCGAGAAGGAGCTCACCGTCGGACTCGTCCACAACCCCGGGCCGGCGGGACAGACAGATGTCATGCTGGAGCGGGCGCACGGCCTCGTGGAGCTGGGCGCTGCCCGGGTCGTCATCCACGATCCCGCCGGCTCCCTCCATCCGGGGCAGGCCGGGGAGCTCATGGAGCAGATGGCGGAGGCGAGTGGTCTCCCGGTCGGCTTCCACGGGCAAGGCTCGGGCGGCGCCGCCCTTGCCTCGGCGCTGGAGGCGGTGCGCGCGGGCGCGGCCCTCGTCGCCTGCGCTCTCTACCCGGTCGCCCTCTCGCTCCATCGAGTCTCGGCAGAATCGCTCACACAGGCGCTCGCCGGGCTGGGGCTCGACACCGGGGTCGAGCTCGAGACGCTCTGGCGGGGCTCCGAGCTCGTCGACGAGGCGCTCGGGGACGAGCCGGTTCCGCCGCTCTCTCCGCGCGTCGCGGTGCGCGCGGCGGAGTACAGGCTTCCCGCGGGTCTCGTGGCGGAGCTCGACGCCAACCTGCGCGCCCACGCCTCCGCCGACCGGCTCGACGAGGTGCTCGAGGAGCTCACCGGCATCCGGCGCGAGTGCGGTTGGCCGCCGCTCGCGTCGCCGATCGGCCAGGTGCTCGGCTCCCAGGCGCTGCTGCACGTGCTCTCGGCACAGCGCTGGCGGATCGTCGTCGACGAGCTTCGGGATCTCGTCGAGGGGCGCTACGGCTCGCCTCCGCGCGAGGTCGATCCGACGGTCCTGCGCGCGCTCGAGCTGCTCGGTGACGGCGGCTCGACGGAGAAGGAGCATCCCCAGGACCTCGAGGAGATCCGGGACGACGCCGCCGGGCTCGCGGCCAGCGAGGAGGAGCTGCTCCTGCTCGCCCTCTTCGGCGAGAGCGCCGAGCCGCTGCTGCATTCCGTGCGCTCGCGCGGGCGGCGCGACGAGTCGCCGGGGGCGGGGCTCGCGGTGAGCGAGTCCGAGCGGATCAAAGAGCTGATCCGGGTGGTGCAGGAGTCCGGCATCGGCGAGGTGACGCTCGAGGAGGGGGAGATGCGGATCACCGTGCGCCGGAGCGACGAGCAGGCTGAAGCGCCCCTGGCATCCGTCGCCGTGCCGACCGCTCCCGTCGGGGAGGAGGAGGCGCCCGTCCCGATCCCGATGCCCGGCGATTTCATCCGGGTCGAGTCGCCGATGGTCGGCACCTTCTACCGGGCGCCCCAGCCCGGAGCCGAGCCCTTCGTGGTCGAGGGCGACGCGGTCGAGCGCGGCCAGACGCTCTGCATCCTCGAGGCGATGAAGCTCATGAACGAGGTGAAGGCGGAGTCCGAGGCGGTCGTGCGCCGCATCTGCGTCGAGAACGCCGAGCCGGTCGAGTACGGGCAGCTGCTCTTCGAGCTCGAGCCGCTGAACGGTCGGCCGCTCGACGCGCTCTAGTGACTTCGGGAGCGCCGCGCACCCCGGGGCCGCCGCGGGCCTCCCTCCGGTTCCAGCCTATCGCCGTCCGGTGCGCGTGTGGCACTCGGAATGTGCCGAGACCGGCCGGAAGCGCAACGACCTACGCGTCCCCGTGTTCCGCCGCGTCCTGATCGCCAACCGCGGTGAGGTCGCCGTCCGCCTCGTCCGCGCGTGCCACGAGCTCGGCGTCGAGGCCGTCGCCGTCTACTCGACGGCCGATCACGACTCCCTCCACGTCCGGCTTGCCGACCGGGCGGTTCACATCGGCCCGCCTGCGCCCGGCCAGAGCTATCTCAACATCCCGTCTCTCGTCGCGGCCGCCACGACCACAGCCTGCGAGGCGGTTCATCCCGGGTGGGGCTTTCTCGCCGAGAACGCCGCCTTCGCCGCCGCCTGCGAGGACAACGACCTGGCGTTCGTGGGGCCCCGCCCCGAGTCGATCGAGATCATGGGCGACAAGGTGCGCGCGAGAGAATCGGTCGCCGCGGCCGGCCTTCCGCTCGTCCCCGGCTCGCGTGGAGCAGCCTCCCTCGCGGAGGCCAGTGACCTCGCCGCCCAGGTTGGCTTCCCCGTCCTCCTGAAGGCGTCGGCCGGAGGCGGTGGCCGCGGCATGCGCGTCGTGCACAGCGCGGATGAGCTTCCCGACGCCTTCGCGACCGCCTCAGCCGAGGCCCAGGCCGCCTTCGGGGACGGCACGCTCTATGCCGAGAAGGCGATCGTGGGCGCCCGGCACGTCGAGATCCAGGTGCTCGGCGATGGAGAAGGCCGCGTGCTGACCCTCGGCGAACGAGACTGCTCGATCCAGCGGCGTCATCAGAAGCTCGTCGAGGAGGCACCGTCCCCGGCCGTCTCCCCGGTGCTCAGGAGCGAGATGGAGGGAGCCGCTCGCAAGGCCTGCGAGGCGCTTCGCTACCGCGGCGCCGGGACGCTCGAGTTCCTGCTCGACGTGGACGGGCGCTTTTACTTCATCGAGATGAACACACGCCTCCAGGTCGAGCATCCCGTGACCGAGATGGCCACCGGAGTCGATCTGGCCCAGGCCCAGTTCCGGGTCGCGGCCGGTGACGGCCTACCGGAGGAAGGTCGAGCCGAGCTCCGCGGCCACGCGATCGAGTTCCGGATCAACGCCGAAGACCCCGCCCGCGGCTTCCTGCCGTCCCCCGGCACCGTCGGGCGCTTCCGTCCTCCGCTTGGCCCGGGCGTCCGCGTCGACACGCACATCGTCGACGGCGCCGTAATCCCACCCTTCTACGACTCGCTCGTCGCCAAGGTGATCGTCTGGGACGCCGACCGCCCATCTGCGCTGGCCCGCGCGCGGCGAGCGCTGTCAGAATTCGTGCTCGAAGGGGTGGCGACGACGCACGCCCTGGCCATGGACATCGTGGAGAGCGAGGAGTTTACGAGCGGGAGCTACACGACCGGCTTCCTCGCGGAGGCGGCCTCGAGGCTTCCCACGCTCCAGGGCGAAGCAGCGTGACGAGCCGTCGGGAAGCGCGCCGCCAGGCGCTCGAGCTGCTCTACCAGTGGGATCTGACCCGCCAACCGCTCGCGAGCCTGCACGAGGGCGTCGCAGACGACTTCGCCTACGAGCTGGCCGAGGGCGTCGTCGCGCGGGCGCAGGAGCTCGACGCCCGTATCGACGAGGCGGCCGTGGACTGGCGCGCCGACCGGCTCGGCGCCGTCGAGCGCACGATCCTCCGGATCGGCCTCTTCGAGCTCGACCGCGGCGAGGTCCCGGTCGAAGTCGCCCTGGACGAGGCGGTTTCGCTCGCCAAGCGCTACGCGAGCGAGGACGCGGCCCGGCTCGTCAACGGCATCCTCGGCCGGGTCGTCCGAGAGGCCCGAACGTGAGCGAGCCCGAGCCCGTTCGTCGCCTGGAGGAGCTCCTGAGCCGGCTCGAAGCTGCGCGAATCGAGCTCGAGCAGACCGAGGACCCGAACCGCGCCGTCGTCGTCCTCCAGGAGCTCGCCGAGCTGGCCAAGGACGTGCAGACAGAGGTCGAGCGAGCCCGCCGGGAGCCGGATGCGCGAGGTTGACGAGCTCCGGGGCCTGGCCGAGGACTACCTCGCCAAGCTGCCCTTCGCGCGTGAGCTGGGCAAGCTCGAGGAGGCCCTGCGCTACTCCCTCCTCGGCGGGGGCAAGCGCGTCCGGCCCGTCCTCTGCCTGGCCACCGGCGAGGCGCTGGGCCGCGACCCCCAGGAGCTCCTTCCGGCCGCCTGCTCCCTCGAGCTCGTACACACGTTCAGCCTCGTGCACGACGACCTGCCGGCGCTCGACGACGACGATCTCCGCCGCGGCCAGCCGAGCGCGCACGTCCGTTTCGGGGAGGATGTCGCCGTCCTCGCGGGCGACGCGCTCCTTGCCGAGGCCTTCCGGCTCGCGCTGCGCTATCCGACTCCGGACGTCGCCCGCGAGCTCGCCGAGGCGACGCTCGGGATGATCGGCGGACAGTATCTCGACGTGACGACCGACGGCGGCCTCGACGGCGACGGTCTGGCCCGCCTGCACTCGCTGAAGACGGGTCGGCTCATCCTCGCCTGCGTCAACTGCGCGACGGCGGTGGCGGAGATCACGGGGGCCGAGCGGGAAGACTGGGCAGGGTTCGGCCGGGACGTGGGCCTTCTGTTCCAGATCGTGGACGACATCCTGGACGCGACCGGGACGGCTGAGGAGCTCGGGAAGACGCCCGGGAAGGACGAGGCGGCCGGCAAGGTGACGTACGTCTCGCTGCACGGGCTCGAATCGGCGCGCGGGCTGGCGGACGAGACGCGCGCCCGGGTACACGAGCGCCTCGACGCGCTCGAGGGCGACACGTCAGTCCTCGCCGCGCTCGTGGGAGCGATCAGAGAACGGCGCGCGTAGCCCCGGCCGCAGCGGTCGCCCGGGAACCGCTGGAGAACCGATGCGAAGCGGTTGCGCCCCCGACACCGCCGCGGGTCCGACCAGGCGGTAGGCTCACGCCCATGAAGAAGCGGCTGGACGTGCTGCTCGTCGAGCGCGGCCTCGCCGAGAGCCGCTCGCAGGCGCAGGCGCTCGTGCTCGCCGGGCTCGTCCCGGGCCACACGAAGGCCGGCGAGCAGGTCGACGACGCAGCTCAGCTCGAGGTCGAGGGCGGCCCCCGTTTCGTCTCCCGGGGAGGCGAGAAGCTCGCCGGCGCGCTCGCGGAGCTCGAGATCGACGTGGCCGGCGAGGACTGCCTCGACGTCGGCGCCTCCACCGGCGGGTTCACGGACTGCCTCCTCCAGGCGGGCGCCGCCCGAGTGTGCGCACTCGACGTCGGCTACGGCCAGCTCCATCCACGCCTGCGCGACGACGCGCGCGTCACCGTCCTCGAGCGGACGAACGTGCGCGACCTTCGCTGCGACGCCCTTCCGTTCGCGCCGGCCTTCGTCACCTGCGACGTGTCCTTCATCGGCCTCGTCAAGGCGCTGCCGCCCGCCCTCGCCTGCGCGGCGCCCGGCTGGCGCGCGCTCGCGCTCGTGAAGCCGCAGTTCGAGGCCGGCCCTGCCGACGTCGGCCGGGGAGGCGTCGTTCGCGATCCCGAGGTGCGCCGCCGCGTGCTCGACGACGTGACCGCGCAGGTGCCCGCCTGGGGCGGGCGCGTCCTCGGGGTGGCCGACTCCGTCCTGCCGGGCCCGAAAGGAAACCGTGAGCTCTTCGTCTATCTCGCCGCAGCCGGCTGAGGCGCCCGCGCGCATCCGGCGCGTGGCCCTCCTTCGGACGCACTCCCGCCGCGAGCCGGTCGAGCGCGCCGAGCGGCGAGTGCAGGAGACGGCCGCCGCCGCCGGCATCGAGCTCGTTTCGGTCGAAGGACAGGAGCCCGACGTGGTCGTCGTTCTCGGCGGTGACGGGACGATGCTCCGAGCCTTGCGGGCGACGCTCGGCACGGGCGTGCCCGTCCTCGGGATCAACTTCGGGCGCGTCGGCTTCCTCACAACCGCTCCCGGGACCGATCTCGACGCGGCACTGGAACGCGTCTTCGCGGGCGACTTCCGGGTCGTCGAGCTTTCGACCCTGCGCGCGCGGCTGGGCGAGGAGGAGCATGCGGCGATCAACGACGTCGTCGTCACGAGCGCCCGCCCGGGGCGCATGGTCGAGCTCGACTGGGAGCTCGGCGGCGAGCGGCTCGGCGCCCAGCCCTGCGACGGGATGATCTGCTGCACCCCGTCGGGCTCCACGGCCTACAACCTCTCGAACGGCGGCCCGGTGATGATGTGGGGTCTGGAGGCGATGGCGATGACGTTCGTGGCTCCCCACGCGCTGAACACCCGGCCGCTGGTTGTCCCGCGCGGGCTCGACCTCCGCGTCACGAACCGGGCGGAGGAGCTGCCGGTGACCGTGCTCGTCGACGGCCACGACATCGGCGGGCTCGGGCCAGAGAGCGCGCTCGCCGTCGGCGTCGGCGGCGAGACGTGCCGCCTCGGGCTGCTTCCGGAGGTGACCTTCTTCTCGCGCTACCACGACGTCTTCCCCTAGTGGCCGAGTAGCCCGTGCTGCGCCGGCTCCGCATAGAGAACTTCGTGCTCATCCGCGAGGCCGACCTCGCGCTCGCGCCGGGCCTGAACGCGGTCACGGGCGAGACGGGCGCCGGGAAGACAATCCTCGCGCAGGCGATCGGCCTGCTGCTCGGAGCGCCCGGCGATCCCGCCTACCTGGGCCCTGGCGCGCAGGAGGCCTACGTCGAGGCCGAGCTCGATCTCCCCGACGGGGCGCTCGACGAGGTCGAGGCGCTCGCGGAGCTGCGGCCGGAGGGAGAGGAGGGGCTCGTCGCCGCCCGTCGGGTCTTCGCCGACGGGCGTACGCGTGCGTACGCGTGGGGTCGCGCCGTGCCCCGCGAGGAGGTCGCCGCGCTCGTCGAGCGGCTCCTCGCCATGTCAGGACAGTTCGAGCAGCGCCGACTCGCCCGCTCCTCGCACCAGCTCGACGTCCTCGACGCGTTCGCCGGCGAGGAGCAGCTTCGACGGCGCGCCGACCTGGCGCGCGCCTGGC
>DASQWP010000190.1:0-10603 GCA_035640195.1 Gaiellaceae bacterium
CACGGCGCGGGACATCCAGCGCCGGGAGATGGAGTCGGGCGTCTTCTCCTACTGCAAGGCGATCGACACGTTCTGCCCGCTCGGGCCCTGGATCGTGACGCCGGACGAGATCCCCGACCCGCACGACCTCGCCATGGAGCTTCGCGTGAACGGCGAGTCGCGGCAGCGCTCGCACTCGGGGAACATGTCCGTGACGATCCCGGAGATCGTCGCCCACTACTCGGCGCTCGGGTACAGCGCGGGCGACGTCCTCTCGACGGGCACCGTGTCCGGCGTGGCCGGCTTCAGCCCGGATGCGGCCTCGCTCTACCTCAAGCCGGGCGACGTGATGGAGGGGGAGATCGAGGGCATCGGCGTCCTCCGCAACCCGGTGATCTCGTGGGAGGAGGCCCACGGCGAGCCGCCCCCACCGCGGGTGCGCTGGTGAGATAGACGCGCGTGAGCTTGGGAAACCCACCTCCCCAACCCGATGGCTCGAGCCTAACGCGAGAGCCCGCGCGCGTGGGCC
The DNA here is from genome assembly GCA_035640195.1 of Gaiellaceae bacterium. Taxonomy (GTDB): domain Bacteria; phylum Actinomycetota; class Thermoleophilia; order Gaiellales; family Gaiellaceae; genus DASQWP01. The sequence continues at coordinate 509 of DASQWP010000190.1, forward strand.
TCCGAACAGCGCCGGAAGCGTGACGATGCCCTGGCCCCGGGACGACGCCAAGCTCGAGCGGGTGCGCGCGCTCATGGTCGAGGAGGACCTCGACGCGCTCGTCGTCCGCGCGCCCGACAACGTCGTCTACCTCTCCAACTACTGGTGCATGAAGGGCTACGACCTCGTCGTCTTCCCGCGCAAGGGTGAGCCCACGCTCGTCGCCGTCGAGCCGCAGCGCGCCGACGCGGAGCGCACCGCCTGGACCAGCGACATCCGCCTCTTCGCCGGCTACGACGAAGGCGATCCGCGCCCACCGACGGCGCGTGCGCTCGAGCTCGCGCAGGAGGTCGTCCGCGAGGGCGGCTACGAGCGCGTGGGGCTCGAGCTCTCGCTCGGCACCCAGGCGGCCGACCGCATGGTCGGCGAGCCGACGACGTACACGCACGCGTTCTTCCACGCGTTCGGCGGGATGGCCGACGCCACGCCTCTTCTGGTGCGGGCCCGCGCGGTCAAGACGGGGCAGGAGGTGGAGCGCATGCGCCTCGCCAACGAGCTCGCCGCGCGTGCGATGGAGCACGTCCGCGACCGTCTTCGCTCCGGCATGAAGGAGAGCGAGGCGGGCGCCCTCTGGGAGGGCTACGTCCACGGCGAGGGCACCGGCTACGAGGGCAAGGTCGAGCTCGCGCGCGGGTTCGCGCTCGTCTGGTCGGGGCCCGGGATCCGCACCTTCACCGCTACCGGCGACCGGCCGGTCCAGGAGCGCGAGCCCACGCTGTTCGAGATCTGGGTCTGCGTGGACGGCTACTGGTGCGACCACACGAAGAACGTCTGCCCGGGCGCGCTCACCCCGGAGTACGACGAGCTGCTCGAGCGGCTCCTCGGCGTTTACCGCGCCGCGATCGACCACGTCCGCCCGGGCGCGAGCCTGGCGGAGCTTGACCGGCTGATCCGCGCGGGGATCGCCGAGGCCGGCTACCCCGGCCAGCCCTCGCATCCCGTGGCGCACGGCGTCGGCGCGCGCGCGCATGAGCCGCCCTACGCCCATCAGGCGGGCGACGGGACGATCGAGGAGGGAATGGTGCTCGCGATCGAGCCCGGCGCCTACTGGGAGGCCGGCGGCGGCCTGCGGCTCGAGGACAACTTCCTCGTCACGGCGGACGGCGCCGAGCAGCTCTCCTCCTACCCCGACGACTTCCGATGATCGAGCGCGACAAGCTCTGGACCGGGACGATCAACGACGACTTCCGCGCCGGGGGCTCGGTCGGCCTTTACGACACGACGCTCCGCGACGGCGAGCAGACCGTCGGCGTCGTCCTCTCCCCGGAGGACAAGCTCGAGATCGCGCGGGCTCTCGACGGGCTCGGGATCGGCCGCATCGAAGCGGGCTTCCCCCGCGTCTCGGACGACGACCGCCGCGCGATCGAGCTCATCCGGGACGCTGGCCTCGAGGCCGAGATCTGGGGCTTCTCGCGCGCCGTCCCGGCGGACGTCGAGGCGCTCGTCGAGCTCGGGCTCCGTGCCTCGGTGATCGAGTCGCCCATCTCCGACCTCAAGCTCGACGCGCTCGGCGTCTCCCGGGAGACGATGCTCGAGCGAATCCGGAAGGCGGTCTCCTTCGCAGCGGAGCACGACGTCACCGTCGCCTACTTCGGCGTCGACTCGACCCGTGCGGACCGAGACTTCTACGAGCAGGCGTACAAGGGCGCGGTCGAGGCGGGCGCGCAGGAGGTCGCCGTCGTGGACACGCTCGGGATCGCGACGCCGGAGGCCGTCGCCGAGCTCGTCGGCCGAACGGTCGAATGGGTCGGGCCGGACGTGCCGGTGCACTTCCACGGTCACAACGACTTCGGGCTGGCGACTGCCGCCGCCGTCGCGGCCGCCAAGGCCGGCGCCCGCTGGATCCAGGGGACGATCAACGGCATGGGCGAGCGGGCCGGCAACGCCAACCTGCTGGAGGTGGGGCTCGCCCTCGATGCGCTCTACGGCATCGAGACAGGGCTCCGGCTCGAGCGTGCGCGGGAGGTCTCTGCCCGCGTGAGCGAGCTCTCCGGCTACGCCCTAGAGCCGTGGAAGCCCGTCGTCGGCGAGACGCTCTTCCGCCGGGAGAGCGGCGCGGTCGCGAGCCAGTTCCACGACCCGCCCTCGATCGAGCCCTACTCGGCCGAGGTCGTCGCCGCCGAGCGCGCCGTCGTCCTCGGCAAGAAGAGCGGCATCGACTCGATCCGCATCAAGGCGGCGGAGCTCGGGCTCGAGCTCGACGAGGAGGCCGAGCGGGCACTGCTCGCGGCTGTCAAGCGTCGGGGTGCCGAGCGGCGCGGCCTCGTCTCCGACGAGGAGCTCCGGAAGCTCGCCGAGGACGGAGGAGGAACCCGTGCCACGTGAGGACGACGATCGTGGGCGGGGCGGCTTGCTCAGCCCGAGACCAGACGGTAGATCCCGTAGCCGGTGACGGCCCAAAGGATTCCGCCCAGTAGGGCGCAGACGAGCAGGGCGCGGAAGAGCTGGACGCTCACGCCGTCCGGCTCGGAGCGCGCCTCGGGCCGCCGCCGAACGAGGTCTGGCGCCTCGAGCCAGGCGCTGTCCTCGCCAATCCAGCGATCGGCAATCCGGCGGTCGGCCTCGACCTGACCGTGCACGGCTGGGGTCACCGCCTCCCGCTTCCGATCGGTTCTCTTTGGCTGCATCTCTTCTGTGCCGCAGAAGAGACGAGTCGGACCGACCGGGACCTTGCCGGACCTTCTCCTCATCCTCTAAGAGTCTCGAAGCCGCCCGAAACTTTCCCGGCCCGGCCGACCCCGCCGTTCGTCACTCGTACGAGGAGGGGCCCTCGGATCCGTTTGACACTTGATCAAACGGGCGGGACGATGTCCGCCGTGAAACCCGCTCCGCTCCCCGTCGACCGCCGCCGGCGTCATCAAACGATGGCGGAGGCGGCGGTTGCGGAGCTGCGCGAGGCGATCTACTCCGGCGAGCTGCCCGCGGGGACGCCGCTTCGCCTCGAAGAGCTCGCCCGTTCGCTCGGGATGAGCATCTCGCCCGTCCGCGAGGCGGTGCGGCGGCTCGAGGCGCTGGGGCTCGCCGTGCACGCCCCCCACCGGGGCGCCTGGGTGAGCGAGCTCGCCATCGAGGACCTTCACGACACCTACGAAGTGCGCCTGACGCTCGAGACGCTGGCCGTGCGGCGGGCGGCGAGCCGGTTCACCGACGGCGACGCCGAGGCCGCGCAGGCTTTCCTCGACCAGTACGCCACGGCGCACGGCCGGGGGGACACGCGGGAGGCGCGCCGAGCCCACACGGACTTCCACTTCTCCCTCTACGGCGCCGCGGGCTCCGACTGGCTCGTCCGCGTGATCCGGCCGGCCTGGGAGAACGCCGAGCGCTACCGGGCGGCCTCGCTGGCCAGGAGAGGCACTCTCGGACAGCGGCAGCGCGAGCACGAGCGGATACTCGACGCCTGCGCGCACCACGATCCGGACACTGCCGCAGTCGAGCTCCATCGTCATCTCGCCGTCACGGCGAACCTCGTAGCCCGCCAGATGGGCGCCGACGACCTCTTCCCCGTCCCGGAGCTCGCCTCGACATGAGCGATTACGCCGACCTGGAGCTCGACCCGCGCCTCGTCGTGGGCGGCTACATCGAGACCGACGTCGCCCTCCGGGAAGAGGCAAAGCCCAGCGTCGACCCCGAGGGGTTCAAGGCCGCGATGCGCCTGCTCGCGGCGGGGGTGGTGATGGTCACGACACACGTGGAGGGCAGGCTCTGGGGGCTCACGATCAGCGCATGCTGCTCGCTCTCGGCGAGCCCGCCCAGGCTCCTCATCTCGCTCTCGCACGGGGCCAGCGGGCGTCCGGCGATCATCGAGAGCGGCCGCTTCGGGGTCAGCATCCTCCGCGCCGACCAGAAGGAGCTCGCCGACCTGGGCGCAGTCCCCCGGGGGCCGAAGTACGTCGACGCCTTCTGCGAGAGCGCGGCGACGGGATCGACGATGCTGGCGGGCGCCCTCTACCACCTCGACTGCTCCGTCGACCGGATCTTCGAGGTGGGAGACCACACGCTGATCGTCGGCGCCGTCGAGACGGTGACTCCGGGCGGAACGCCCGCCCACGGCAGCCGGGGCCCGCTGCTCTACTTCGATCGCACCTTCCACGCCCTCGGGAAGCCCCTGGAGTGACGCCGGCCTACGACGTCGTCTTCGTCGGCAGCGGGATCAACTCGCTCGTCGGCGGCGCCCTGCTCGCCAGGGCCGGGCGCCGCGTGCTCGTGCTCGAGCGGAACGACTACCTCGGCGGCGCGATCAGGACGGCCGAGATCACGGAGCCGGGCTTCCTCCACGAGGTCTTCGCCTCCTGGCACCCGCTCTTCGTCGGCTCTCCCGCCTACGCCGAGCTCGCGGACGACCTCCGGGCGCGCGGAGTCGAGTACCTCAACACCGAGTCTCCGACCGCCTCCGTCTTCCCGGACGGCACGAGCGCCTTCCTCGGCACCTCCCACGAGGCGAACGTCGAGGAGCTCGAACGCCACGCGCCGGGCGACGGCGAAGCCTGGCGACGGGTAGTGGGGGAGTTCATGCCCAACGCCGACCTCGCCTTCGGGGTCCTCGGCACCGAGCTCTGGTCGCGCGCCGGGCTCGGGCTCGCGCTCAAGGCCTACCGGCGCCTCGGCCGCCGCGGCCTGCTCGAGCTCAGCGGGACGATGCTCTCCTCGTGCCGCGACTGGACGACCTCGACCTTCTCCTCGGAGCGCGTGCACGGGCTCCTGGCGCCCTGGGTGCTGCACACGGGGCTCGGCCCGGACGCGGCCTCGTCGGGCTTCATGACCCAGGTGATCGCGGTCTCCCTGGAGATGGCCGGGATGCCGGTTCCGCGCGGAGGCGGCGTCGTGCTCGTCGACGCCCTCGCGGGCATCGTCCGCGAGGCCGGCGGCCACTGCGAGACGGGCAAGGACGTCGAGGAGATCCTGGTCGCGAACGGGCGCGCCTCCGGCGTTCGCCTGGCGGACGGGGAGACGGTCTCCGCCTCGGAGGCCGTGGTCGCAAACGTCACGCCCACGCAGCTCTACGGACGCCTGCTGCCCGGCACCGCCGTGGCCGCGGACACGGCCGAGGCCGCGCAGCGATTCCGCTACGGGAGGGCGGAGATGCAGATCCACATGGCGCTCTCCGAGCCGCCCCGGTGGAGCGGTGACGAGCGGCTCGCCCGCACGGCGGTCGTGCACGTCACGCCGGGGCTCGACGGTGTCTCGCGCGCAGTGAACGAGGCCGACCGCGGCCTCCTGCCCGCGGAGGCGACCATCGTCTGCGGGCAGCCGGTCGCCCTCGACCCCTCGCGCGCGCCCGCAGGGAGCTCGATCCTCTGGATCCAGCTCCAGGAGCTTCCCTCCGCCGTCCGCGGGGACGCCGCGGAGGAGCTCGACGTCGGGGACGGATCGTGGACGGAGGGGCTGCGGGAGCGCTACGCCGACCGCATCCAGGCGCGGATCGCGCGCCACGTCGAGAATCTCGACTCCGCCCTCCTCAAGCGCGTCGTCCTCTCCCCGGCCGACCTCGAGGCGGCGAACGTGAACTGGGTAGGGGGCGACATCTACTCGGGCTCGTGTGCCCTCGACCAGAACCTCGTCTGGCGGCCGCGTCCCGGCCTCCCGGGTCACCGGACTCCCGTCGAGGGCCTGTACCACATCGGAGCGAGCACCCACCCGGGCCCCGGGCTCGGGGCGGGATCGGGCACGCTCGTGGCGCAGGAGCTCCTGCGCCCGAGCCTCGCCCAGCGGGCGCTCGGCCCGCTCCAGGGCCTGAGGCGGTGATGTTTTGACACTTGATCAAACGTCGGTCATCCTCGCCCGCACGGCGTCGAGCGCGAAGGAGGACGGATGAAGTTCAGCCTGTATTCCGAGATCCAGCACTGGCCGGGCAAGACGTGGAAGCAGCTCTACGACGAGGTGATCGAGCAGGTCGTCAACGCCGATCGCCTGGGCTACTACGCGTACGCGGCCATCGAGCACTTCTTCTTCCCGAAGTTCTCGGTCTCCGCCAACCCCTTCGCCCTCTGGGCGACCTGCGCCCGGCAGACGAGTCGGATCGTCTTCCGCACCCTCGGGCACGTGCTGCCGTACCACAACCCCACGATCCTCGCCTCGCAGATCGCCCAGGCCGACATCCTCTTCGACGGCCGCTACGAGTTCGGCGCCTTGCGGGGGCACGGCTGGATCCCGCTGAAGGCGGGCGTGCCCATCGAGGAGACGCGCGACCGCTACGAGGAATCCCTCGACGTCCTCTTCAAGGCGCTCGAGAACGAGCGCTTCTCCTACGACGGGCGCTTCTACAAGATCGAGGACTCGCACATCGTCCCACGGCCCTCCCGCAAGTTCCGCGTATTTGCCGGGGGGACGAGCGACCGCACGTACGAGCTCGCGGCCGAGCGGGGCTGGGCCGTCGTCGTCCCGCCGCTCCTGCCGTACGCGGCCCTCCAGGAGCAGCTCGACCTCTACCGGACGAAGTGCGCGGAGCACGGCACGGAGCCCGACATCGTTTGGATCCACGCCTGCTACCTCGACGAGGACCGCGACACCGCGCGACGCGAGGCGGAGCAGGGGATGAAGAACTTCCTCGCCGGGAACGCGTCGCCCCTGACCGAGGGCGACGAGCTCCCGCCGCCCGACGTGCTCGAGGCCTCCGGCTACGGGTTCTACGCGGCCGGGATCCTCGAGAAGCTCGCGGAGACGCCCTACGAGGACATGATCGAAGGGGACGTCGTCTGGGTGGGCACTCCCGCGGACGTGATCGAGCGGATCGAGGCGATCCGCGACGTCTGCGCCGGGCTGACCGAGGTCTCGATCACGGTCAACGCCGGCGGCTTCGAGCACTGGCAGGCGATCAAGGCGCAGGAGCTCTTCGCCCACCGGGTGATGCCGCACTTCCGCGAGGCCGCGGAGGTCGAAGCCGCCGACGAGCCTGCTTACGCCTGAGGTCGCGCGCATGCGGGACGGCCCGCGCTTCTCGATCTCGCAGATCTCGACCCTCCGGGCGAGCTTCGCCGAGGACGTCCACGCCTACCGCGCGGCGGGGGCCGAGGGACTCGGCATCTGGGAGCTGAAGCTTCCCGCAGGCGGCGACGCGGAGGCTCTCGAGTCGCTCGAGGCGAGCGGCCTCGCGTCGACGAACGCGGTTCCGCTCGTTCCCTCCATCCTCCCCTTGCCGCTGATGGAGGGGCCGGACGACCCGCGGGAGCGGCTCGAGGCCCTCTGCCGCAGCCTGCACAGGCTGGCGCCCTTCCGACCGGGCGCGGTCGTCTGCCTGACGGGTGCGGCCGGCGACCTCGACCCGGACACGGCCCGAGCGACCGTCGTCGAGGGGCTCAGGACGCTCGCCGCCGAGGCGCGGACGACCGGGCTCCGGATCGGGCTCGAGCCCTACAGCCGCCACGGAGGCGAGGACTGGACGATCGTGAACGCGCTTCCGGAGGCCGCCGGCCTGATCGACGATGCCGGCGCGGCGGACGCGGTCGGGATCCTCTTCGACGTCTGGCACCTCTGGGACGAGGAGGGACTCGAGGAGCACCTCGCCCAGCACATCGCTCGTGTCGCCGGCGTGCACGTCTCCGACGTCCGCGAGCCGACCCGCAGCTTCGCCGACCGCGTGCTTCCCGGGGAGGGGATCGCCGGCGTGCCTCGCATCCTCGGCGCCCTCGAGCGCGCCGGGTGGGACGGGTTCTACGACCTCGAGATCTTCTCCGACGACGGCACCTTCGGGAACGCGTTCCCCGACTCGCTCTGGGCAGTGCCTGCGGACGAGCTCGCCCGTCGCGGGCGGGAGTCCTTCCTCGCCTGCTGGGCCGAGCGCTCATGATGGAGCGGGTCTGCGTCGTAGGGGGCGGCGTAATTGGGAGCCTCTACGCGGCGCACCTAGCCCAGGTGGCCGAGGTGTGGATCCTCGCGCGCCGGAAGGAGCACGCGCGGGCTCTCGACGAGCACGGCCTCCGCATCTCCGGGAAGCACGACTTCACGGCGGCCGTGCGCGGGACGGCCGATCCCGCCGCGCTTCCGGACTTCGACCTCGGCATCGTCGCCACGAAAGCGACCGACCTTGACGCCGCGGCCGCCCGGCTCGGGGGACGTGCTCCGGGGGCGACGATCATGACGGTCCAGAACGGTCTCGGCGCGGAGGAGATCGTGCGCCGGCACGGGAGCTGGCCGCTGTTCTCTGCGGTCACGTTCATGAGCGGCACGCGCCACTCGGACACCCATGTCGAGTACATCCTCGACACCGAGACCTGGCTCGGGCCGTACGAAGGGACGACGCCGGCGGACGCCGAGGAGGTGGCGGCGCTCATCGTGCGGGCGGGCCTGAAGGCCCGGGCCTTCTCCGACCTGCGCCCGGCCCAGTGGTCGAAGCTGATCTTCAACGCGACCGTCAACGCGGTCGCCGCCCTGACGGGCCTCCCGCACGACCACCATTTCGCGGACCGCGAGCTTCCGACCGACCTCGGCCACCTCGTCCACGAGCTCGTCGAGGAGGGGAAGCGCGTCGCGGGGGCCGCCGGGATTGCGCTCCATGAGGATCCCTGGGAGATGAACGTCCTCGCCACCCGGCGGGGCAGCGCCCACTATCCCTCGATGCTCGAGGACGTCGAGGCCCGCCGCCCGACCGAGATCGACCTGATCACGGGCTCGCTCGTCCGCGAGGCGGAGCGGCTCGGCGTTCCCGTCCCGCTCCATACGGCGCTCTACCGGCTGATCAGAGCCAGGGAGGCCTCGTGGAAGCAATCTGGCTCGTGCGCTCCGCACGTAGGTCCGACAGGACGGATTTGATCATTGATCAGCGCGGCGGTTAACTACAGGCCCCCAGAGCCGGTCTGGCGGCGATTCCCGGAGAGGAGAACACGATGAGAGGACGGAGAACGTGGGCGGCCCTGGTCGTCCTCGTGCTGCTCGTCCCGCTTCTGGCAGCGGCGTGCGGCGGAGACGACGAAGGCGACGGCAACGGCGAAGGAGCGCCCGCCGGCGACACGACGGGCGAGGAGGCCGCCGGGCCGCTGGTCATCGGCGCGGCAGTCGACCTGACCAACGCGATGGCCCCGTTCGACGGGCCCGCGATCGCCGCGGCCCGGATCCGGGCGGACACCCTGAACAGCGACGGCGGCATCAACGGCCGCGAGATCCAGCTCGAAGTGATCGACACGCAGCTCGACCCCGAGCAGACGAAGTCGGCGGCCGTCGACCTGATCGAGACCCAGGGCGCGGAGATCCTGCTGGTCACCTGCGACGTCGACTTCGCGACGCCGGCCGTCCAGGAGGCGATCACGCGCGGCGTGCTCGCCGTCTCGATGTGCATCGGCACCGACCAGATGAGCCCGAAGCGCTTCGGCGACGACGGGAAGCTCGCCTTCACGCTCGGCAACGCGGCCCAGGACGAGGGGGCGGCGATGGCCGAGTACGCCATCGAGCAGGGCTGGACGCGGGCGGCGATCGCAAAGGACAACGTGATCGTCTACTTCCAGAACGTCGTCGACGCGTTCAAGGCGCGGTTCGAGGAGGAGGGCGGCGAGATCGTCCTCGAGGAGTCGTGGACGAACGGCGACGGGACGATCGGCAACGTCGCGAGCTCGCTCGCCGGCGCGGACGTCGACGTCATCGCCACGTCGACCGCCTTCGCCGACATGCCTGCGCTCGCCTCGGGCATCCGCGGCCTCGGCAACGACACGCCGATCATCTGCGGCTGGTCGTGCGACGGCACGTACTGGGTTCCGGAGGGGCTGTCGAACTTCTACGTGCTCACCTACGCCTCCGTCGCGGGAGACGACCCGAACCAGGATGTCAAGGATCTGATCCAGGCGATGACCGAGGCCGACCAGGCGCCCGGCACCGGCGGCTTTCTCACCGGCGCCGGGACCATCGACGCGCTTGCCGCCGCGATCGAGGAGACGGGCTCCACCGAGGGCGAGGCTCTCGCGGAGACGATGGAGGGCTTCGAGGGAGTGGAGACGATCTCCGGCGAGGTCAGCTTCTCGCCGGACCTCCATGCGGTCTCCGGGCGCGAGTACCGCGTGATGGAGATCCAGAACGGTCAGCTCTCGTTCATCGAGCTCCGAGCCGCCTCTTCACCGGCGGACATCGGATAGG
>DASQWP010000191.1:0-2416 GCA_035640195.1 Gaiellaceae bacterium
CGCCCGACGATCTCCCGGTTCGTGGCGTTGTCGTCGACGACCAGCAGACGCTTGCCCGCGAGCGGAGCCTCGTCGCGCGCCGGACGCGGCGGCGCGGCGGCCTCTCGCGCGACGATCTCGAACTGGAACGTCGAGCCACGGCTCTCCTCGCTCTCCGCCGAGAGCGTGCCGCCCATCAGGTCCGCCAGTCGCTTCGAGATCGCAAGACCCAGCCCGGTGCCGCCATAGCGCCTAGTCGTCGACGCGTCCACCTGGCTGAACGGCTCGAACAGGCGGTGCATCCGCTCCGCCGGAATCCCGATGCCGGTATCCCGGACGGAGAAGCGCACCCGGCGCAGGTCACCGCCCGCGTCCTCGGCCGTGACGGCCAGGACGACCTCCCCGGCCTCGGTGAACTTGACTGCGTTCGCGAGCAGGTTGCCAAGCGCCTGCTTCAGCCGCGTCGCGTCGCCGACGATCGCGGCCGGCACGCCGTCGTCCACGAGGCACCCCAGCTCGATCTCCTTCTTGGAGGCGGACACGGCGACGAGATCGAGCGCGCTCTCGGCACATGCGCGGATCTCGACGGAACCCTCCTCGAGCTCAAGCTTCCCTGCCTCGATCTTCGAGAAGTCGAGGATGTCGTCGATGACCCGCATCAGGGCGTCCCCACTCGTGCGGATCACCTCGGCGAAATCGCGTTGCTCGTCGGTGAGCTCGGTGTCCAGCAGCAGCCCGCCCATCCCGATCACCGCGTTCAGCGGCGTCCGGATCTCGTGGCTCATCGTCGCGAGGAAGGCGCTCTTCGCCTGGTTCGCCGCCTCGGCGTCCTCGCGCGCGCGGAGAAGCTCGGTGATGTCGTGGTAGAGCACGAGAAACCCGGTTCGCTCACCGTCGACCACCAGCGGCACCGTCAGGACCTCGACGTCGACGAGCACGCCGTCCTTGCGCGCCCGCCGGGCGATCACGTGCGCGAGGCCGTGATCCTCGGCATGACGCTGGACCGCCCTGCTCTCCTCCCGCAAGTCCTCGGTGGGGAACAGCAGATCGCGCAGCGGCCGGTCGATGGCCTCCCCGTACTCATAGCCAAACAGCCGCTCGGCCGCAGGGTTCCAGGACAGGACGCGGTTGTCCATGTCGAGCGTGACGATCGCGACCGGGCTCAGCCGGTGGAGCTCCTGGTAGTACGCCTTTTGCCGGGCGAGCTCGGCCTGGCTGTCGAGCAGCGCCTGCTCGGCTGCCTTTCGCTCGGTGACGTCGACCATGAACCCCTGGAGGACGGGCTCGTCGCCATCCCGGTAGCTGACCACGACGGCCTCGTCCCGGACCCAAACCACGCGCCCGTCCGCCGTGATCAGCCGGTACTCGGTCCTGAGCGGCGCGCCGGTGGTGCGCGTGCGCTCGTGATCGCGCAAGACACGATCGCGATCCGCCGGGTGCAGGAGCCTGACGAACAGATCGTCCTCAGCCGCCCACTGCTCGGCCGTGTAGCCGATCATGCGCTCGATCTGGGGGCTCGTGTAGATGTTCGAGCTGAGTTCGTCGAGCCGGTCGATGTAGATGGCGAGCGGCAGCTGCTCGACGAGAGCGCGATAGCGCTCCTCGGCCGCGCGGACCGCCTCCTCGAGCTCCTTGCGTTCGGTGATCTCGACGAGGTAGCCGTAGTGGTACGCCGGCTCGCCCTCTCGGCCGGCGACCTCGTGCGCCTCGTCGAGGAACCAGCGGACGCGCCCGTCGCGGGTCGTCATCCGGTACTCGGCGCGGAAGGGCTCGCCCGCCTCCCGCGTTCTTCGCTGCTCGGCGAGCACCCAGTCGCGGTCGTCCGGGTGGAGGACCTTGCTGAAGAGATCCGGGTCCGCAGTCCACTCGTCGGCGGTGTAGCCGAGGATCGCCTCGAGCTGGGGGCTCATGTACGCGTTCGGGCCCGGGCCTTCGGGCCGGTAGACGTAGACAGTCACCGGGCCCTCATCGATGAAGGCCTGAAGTCTGTGGTCAAGCAGCTGCCGGTCGGAGTGGGCCACCACATTCTCCCGGGACGCTCCGATCCAGCGTAACCGCTGGCCGTAAATGTTCCAAGCCGCGCCTACTGTTTACGCCCGTGAACCTCGAGACGCCCGACGTCCGCTACGCGGCGGCGAGCATCGTGAGGGACCTCGCGGCCGGCTCGGGTATCGAGTTCGAGGACCGCGGGGTGCGGCAGTTCAAGGGCGTTCCGGCGAGTGGCAGCTGTTCGCGGCCGACCCAGCGAGCGGGCCGGAATAAGGTGGGCGCGTGCGGCTCTTCAACCAAGACACGAAGGTGCAGGCGCTGAAGCGCGCCCCGCTGTTCGAAGGCCTCTCGCGCAAGGAGCTGGTCCTGCTCGCGCGGGTAACCGAAGACCTCGAGGTGCCGGCCGGCGAGGCGCTCTGCAGGGAGGGTGAGACCGGTCACGAGTTCT
>DASQWP010000192.1:0-3875 GCA_035640195.1 Gaiellaceae bacterium
GCATGACGAACTCCTCCTCGCCGACCTCGTGCTGGAGCAGCCCCAGATGACGGACGTACTCGACGCGGGCATGGTCGAAATAGGGGAGATAGCGTCCGTAGTAGACGATTCCCTGCGCGTCTGTATCCGAGAAGCCGACCCGGGTGAACGCCGAGAACTTGAACGGCGGCTTCCGGTCGGTCGGCTGGCCGAGCTGCACGCGTCCATCGTACTCGTGCACTTCCCTTGCACCTTTTGCCTCGATCTGTAAGGGTTCCCCGCGTTTCATCCGGCTTTGACCGAGGGGAGATGTGATGAGACGCTGGCTCTTACTAGCTTGCGCACTGCTCGCCGCGCTCGTGTTCAGCGGAACGGCATGGGCGACGAGCAAGCACGGGCTCGAGCTCTATACGGCGACCGTGGACCCTGCGACCGCACAGCGGCTTGCGCAGGAGGGCTACGACATCGCCTCGATCCGCGCGGGCTTCGCGGCGGTGCAGCTGGACCTCGTCCTCGCGCCGGGCGAGCGCGGAAAGCTTGCGCGCGAGGGCGTCAAGCTGCGCCTGAAGAGAGATACGCAGGGGCGCAGCCAAACGCAGCGCGCAGCGCTCCAGTCCGAGAGCGGATTCAACGTCTACCGGTCGTACGACGAGCCGGGCGGGATTCGCGACGAGATGTATGCGCTCGCGCGCCGGAACCCGCAGCTCCTGAAGCTCGATGTCCTCGGCGAGAGCCATCAGGGCCGCGAGTACATCGCGCTCAAGCTCACCCAGGGCGCGCGCGGACAGGCCGACGGCAGCCGTCCCGCCGTTCTCTACGTCGCCACCCACCACGCGCGCGAGTGGATCTCGACCGAGGTGAACCGCCGGCTGCTGCATTGGTACATCGACCAGTGGCGGGCGAACAACAGGGAAATCAGGAATCTCCTCAGGAACACCGAGCTCTGGTTCGTCCTCGTGCACAACCCCGACGGCTACGAGTACACGTTCGACGTCGAGCGGCTCTGGCGGAAGAACCTGCGCGACAACGACGAGAACGGGGAGATCACCAACGCCGACGGCGTCGATCCCAACAGGAACTACCCGGAGCACTGGGGGTACGACGAGGAGGGCTCGTCGTCCCAGTTCTCCAGTGAGACGTACCGCGGCCCGGCGCCGGGCTCCGAGCCCGAGACGCAGGCGCTCATGAGCCTGCACGACCGCGTTCCGTTCAAGTTCTCGATCAGCTACCACTCCTTCGGGCAGCTGCTCCTCTACACGCAGGGCTGGCAGGTGCAGACGCCCTCGGCCGACGATCCGATCTACGTCGCCCTAACCGGTACCGACGACAACCCGGCCGTCGAGGGCTTCAACCCGGGTGTGGGAGCCGATCTCTATACGACGAACGGCGAGTACACGGACTGGGCCCACGCGGCCGAGGACGCTCTGGCCTGGACACCGGAGCTCAGCGAAGGGTGCGACGGCTGTGGGTTCGTGTTCCCGGACGACGAAGCGCTCGTCCAGGAGGAGTTCGAGAAGAACCTCGACTTCGCAGTTCGGGTTGCGAAGTCGGCGCTCGACCCAGACGATCCGGTCTCGCACGCGGGAATCGACACGCAGGGGTTCTACCTCGACGTCGCGGACATCGACCCGTGGAAGACGAACAACCCGTCCTCGGATCTCGACGTCGACCTCTCCTACGGTGGCGGCGCCGCCCAGCCGGTCGAGGTGCTCGCCAAGCGATCGCTCGGCGACGTCACGCTCAACTACTCGATCAACGGTGGCGCAGTCCAGACGGCGGCCACGAGCGAGTCGCCGGACGGCGAGCGCTTCGGCGGCAACAACGACTACGACACCTACTACCACTACCTGCGCGGTGAGGTCGGAGGCATCGCTGTAGGCGACACCGTCGAGTATTGGTTCACGGGCGGCGGCGAGGAGAGCGAGCACGCGACCTTCGAGGTCGTGGAGGACGCCGACGCCGACGTCCTGATCCTGGCGCAGGAAGATCGCAACGGCGCCTCCAACTCGCCGGCGTACGCGAGCGCCACGGACCCGAACTATCTCGGCTTCTACACGGACGCGCTAACCGCCAACGGCGTCAGCTTCGACGTGTACGACGTCGACGCCATGGGGCGGGAGGCCGCCGATCACCTCGGCGTCCTCAACCACTACGACGCGGTCATCTGGTACAAGGGCAACGACTTCGTCACGCGTGAGGCCGACTGGGGGCCCGGCAACTCGTCGCGGCTCGCAAACGACCTCACGCTCGAGGCTCGCGCCTACCTGAACGAGGGCGGCAAGCTCCTCTACACGGGCCAGTGGGGCGCCGCCACGGAGAACGGAGTTGCAGGGGCGCAGCTCTACGATCCGGTGGCCAACGAGCGCTGTGTCAGCGATCCGCCGGACTTCGAGCTCCTGCTCGCCCGCTGCCAGCTGATCTCCGACAAGAACGACTTCTTCCAGTACTACCTGGGGGCGTACATCTACATCTCGGACGGCGGAACCGACGCGGACGGGAACCCGTTCCCGGTCCAGGGCGTGAGCGATCCGTACACCGGGCTCGGGTGGAACCTGAACGGCGGCGACAGCGCCGACAACCAGGTCCACACGATGTCGGCGGTGAACACGAGCAGCATCCTCAAGCCCGACCTCTTCCCGCAGTTCCTGAGCGACGTCCCCGCCATCTGGGAGACCGGAATCGCCGGTGCCTTCGAGCCCTTCGACGGCACCCAGTACATGTACTCGAACATGGCCGACCAGTCGTTCAAGCGCCTCACGCACACCATCAACGTGCCGGCGGGCGGAGCGACGATGACGTTCCGCACGTCCTACGACACCGAGTTCCACTGGGACTTCATGTTCGTCGAAGCGCACACGGTGGGGCAGGACGACTGGACGACGCTGCCCGACCTGAACGGACACACCGACCAGGAGACGGGCGAAAGCTGTAAGGCCGAGAACGGGCCCGGCGGCTGGCGCACGCTCCACCCGCAGATGGACCACTACCAGACGCAGGTCGGCACGGATGCGTGCAACCCGACCGGAACGACCGGCGAGTGGCATGCAGCGTCGGGCCGCTCGGCAGGCTGGGAAGAATGGGAGGTCGCCCTGACCGGAGAGCGCTTCGAGGGGAAGCAGATCGAGGTCTCCATCTCCTACGCAAGCGACTGGGCCGTGCAGGGGCTAGGCGTGTTCGTCGACCAGGTCGAGGTGTCGACCGGCGAAGGCACCACGTCCTTCGAGGAAGACGCCGACCCGATGGACGGCTGGATGGTTCCGGGAGCGCCCGAAGGGAGCGGGGAGAACCCGAACGACTTCGAGCGCACAGGCTCGGTCGGCTTCGAGGAGGGGGCGGTCATGTCGACGCCGGACAGCCTCTTCTTCGGCTTCGGCTTCGAAGGCATCGCCGACGCCTCCGTGCGGAACGAGGTGATGGGCCGCTCGATCGACTACCTGCTGGGGCCGTAGCGGCCCGAGCAGCGGACGCGAGGGCGGGGCTTCGGCCCCGCCCTCGTCCTTCTACGCTCGGATCAGCGCGAGCGCTTCGTCCCGCTTGCGCTCCATCAGCTCGCGGTCGAGCGCCTCCAGGTTGAGGCGCAGGAGCGGCTCTGTGTTCGAGGGGCGTACGTTCAGGTGCCAGTCCTCGGCAGTGATCGAGATCCCGTCCACGTGTGAGATCTCACCTTGCGCGGAGAAGTGCTCCTTCAGCTCCTGGAGCTTGAGCGGGACGTCGTCGACCCTCGAGTTGATCTCGCCGGTGATGAAGTAGCGCTCGCGGAAGGGGCGCAGGATCTCCGAGAGCGGCCGGCCCTTCTTCGACACGAGCTCGAGCATCAGGAGGGCGGGGACCGTCCCCGAGTCGGCCTGGCTGAACTCGCGGAAGTAGTAGTGGCCCGAGACCTCGCCGGCGAAGGC
>DASQWP010000193.1:0-2154 GCA_035640195.1 Gaiellaceae bacterium
ACCGGCTACGCCAAGATCTTCGATGCCGTGAGGCTCGCGGCCGCGTCATGACCCTGGGGCCACCCCGGACCACCACCCGCTTCGAGCATAACGCCGCCCGCCGAACGCATGGCGCGCGCCTTGTGCCAAAACGCGAACCGAAGGGATCCAAATAAGCGCGCCCGCCCGCAAGCTCGAGCTCGGCCGCGTGGGCGAGAGCGTCCGCCGGGTCGACGCGATCCCCAAGGTGGCCGGCGAGTTCGCCTACTCGAGCGACCTCTACGCCGCCGGCCTGCTGTGGGGCCACACCGTCCGGAGCCCCCACGCGCACGCCCGCATCCTCGGGATCGACATCTCCCAGGCGGTCGCCATGCCCGGCGTCCACGCCGTCCTCACTCACGAGGACGTTCCCGGCGACAAGCGCTACGGGCTCGAGTTCCGCGACCAGCCGGTGCTCGCCTTCGACCGCGTCCGCTACTTCGGCGAGCCCGTGGCGGTCGTCGCCGCAGAAAGCCCCGAGCAGGCGCGCCGCGCGGCCGACAAGGTCCAGGTCGAGTACGAGCCGCTCGAGCCCGTCACCGATCCCGAGCGCGCGCCGGACCTCGACCCCATCCATCCCGAGCACTGGACGCGCGGCCACGGCTTCCGGGACGATCCGCGGCCCAACGTCGTCCGCTCGCTCACGATCCGCCACGGCGACCCCGACGCGCGCGCCGAGGTCAGCGTCGAAGGCACGTACGAGCTCGGCATCCAGGACCAGGCCTTCCTCGGCCCCGAGTCGGGCCTGGCCGTTCCCGACGGGGAGGGCGGGGTTGACATCTACGTCGCCACGCAGTGGCTCCACGTCGACCGAGACCAGGTCGCCCCCTGCCTCGGCCTCCCGAGGGAGCAGGTGCGCATCCACCTGGCCGGCGTCGGCGGCGCGTTCGGCGGGCGCGAGGACCTGTCCATGCAGGTCCACGGCGCCATGCTCGCCCTCCACACGGGCCGCCCGGTCAAGTTCGTCTACGACCGGGAGGAGTCGTTCGTCGGCCACATCCACCGCCACCCCGCGCGCATCCGGATGGAGCACCGCGCGAACGAAGAAGGCAAGCTCGTCTGCGTCCGCGCCCGCATCCTCCTCGACGGCGGCGCCTACGCGTCGAGCTCGACCGCCGTCTGCTCGAACGCCGCTTCCTTCGCCTGCGGCCCCTACGCCGTCCCCAACGCGCTCATCGACGCCACCTGCGTCTACACGAACAACCCGCCCTGCGGCGCGATGCGGGGCTTCGGCGCCGTGCAGTCGTGCTTCGCGGCCGAGGCGCAGATGGACAAGCTCGCGGCGGCGCTCGAGCTCGATCCCGTCGAGCTGCGCCTGCGGAACGCGCTCGCGCCGGGCGACACCCTTCCGACCGGCCAGAGGATCACGGGCTCGCTCCCGGTCGGCGAGGTCATCCGCCGGGCCGCCGCCATCCCCGTGCCCGAGCCGGAGGAGCTCCCCCGCGACCCCATCCGCCTCCCCGGCGGGGCGGGCAACACGACCCGGGGCGAGGGCGTCCGCCGCGGCGTCGGCTTCGCCGTCGGGTTCAAGAACATCTGCTACTCGGAGGGGTTCGACGACTACACCGCCGCGCGCGTGCGCCTCTTCGCCGACGCGGACGGGGAGCTCGTCGCCGAGGTGCACTCGGCCGCCGCCGAGGTCGGCCAGGGCGTCGTCAACGTCATGGCGCAGGTCGCCCGCACGGAGCTCGAGGTCGAGAACGTGGTCGTGGCGCCGCACTCGACCGCCGCCGTCGACTCGGCCGGCTCCTCGTCGGCCTCCCGGCAGACCTGGATGACCGCGGGCGCCGTCCAGCTCGCCTGCCGCGCCGCCAGGGAAGAGCTCGAGCGCCGCGGCGGCTCGCTCCCCGCCGGCGAGGAGATCGACGTCGAGCGCATCTACCGGCACCGGGAGACCTCGCCGCTCGACCCCGAGACCGGCCAGGTGCGCGGAGAGATGGCCCACGTCGCCTTCGCCTGCGCCGCCATGCGCGCCGTCGTCGAGACGGACGTCGAGCTCGGCCTCACCCGCGTGGTCTGGATCGGCACGGCCCAGGACGTCGGCAAGGCGCTCAACCCGCAGGCGGTCTACGGGCAGATCGAGGGCGGCACCGCCCAGGGGCTCGGCCTCGCGCTCATGGAGGAGATCCAGACGCA
>DASQWP010000194.1:0-2583 GCA_035640195.1 Gaiellaceae bacterium
GCCGAGGTAGGTGCCCGGGTCGTTCATCGTGGCGCTCGGGCTCGTGTTGTCGACCCTCCGGTTCGGGATCGTCGTCGAGGTCGCAGATCCGCCGACGTCGTTGACGGCTGTCGCGCGGAGGTCGTAGAGCCCGTCGAGGACTGCGGTGGTGTCGAAGGAGCAGCCGTAGGGGGAGTTCGCGTCCGTGCAGACGTCCGTCCAGGCGCCCGCCCCGGCGGGCGAGCGCTCGATCGTGACGGACGCGATGCTCGATCCGTCCTCGCCGTCGGCCGCCGTCGCCTGCAGCGAGACCGTCATGCGCAGGTACGCGCCCGGGTCGAGCATCTGGGCGCTGAGGTCGAACGCGTTCGCGCTCGCGAAGGTGTTGTCCGGGTTCGAGCTCGAGGCGGTGAGAACCGCCTTCGAGAACGTCGCGCCGCCGAACACGACGGCGACCGCGCCGAGGATGGCCAACCGCAGGACGAGGCTCCTCATGCCGGGCGTCCCTCCTGCGTCTGGCGTGCGGGGTAGACGGCTGCGCGGGTCGCCTGCTCAGGGCGCGGCTCCCGCACGATCCGGGCCGCGGCGGCCAGGCCGAGGAGCAAGGCCGGAAGGCCGATGACGAGCATCCGGAGCTGCCGGTCGGCGAGCGCCGCGAAGGCGAAGCCGATGTAGGGGAGATGAAATCCGACTCGAGCCTGCGTCGGCTCGTCGAGCGTGAACGTCCAGGGATCCGGCCCCGGGTTTGCGTCTCCCTGCGTTCGGAAAACGGGCCGTCCGGCGGGATCGGGCTCGATGGAGGCGATGCGGTGCGTGATCAGCCCTGAGGCGCCGGCCCCGGCCGGCGGGACGTACGTGATGACGTCGCCCACCCGGAGGTTCGCGACGGGCACCGCCTTGGCGAACACGATCGAGCCGCGGTCGTAGGCACCGGTCATCGATCCGCTCGTGATGACGTAACGCTCGTAGCCGAGGGCGGCGGGGACGAGCATCACGGCCGCCAGGGCCACGCAGACGACGCAGGCGACCGTCGCAGCAGCCTTCCCCACCCGCTCTCGCAGGCTCGTCCGCTGCCACCGGTAGGGGTCGTAGGCCTGAGTCGTCATCGAGGGTCTCCTTCCGCAGTGACCGAACCGCCGCTGGAGAGGCGGCGCCGGGCCCGATGGCGGCCCGGCGCGCGTCTCATTCCCCGGAGGCTGCGATCCCTAGGAGGCGTTCCAGTCGAACTGGACGCTCGAGCTGTCGCCCTGGTAGGCGTTGCTGGCGCTCGCGTCGAAGGTCACCGCGAACTCGTAGCGGTGCTCCTCGTTCGCCGCAAAGGTGCCCAGGGCCGTCGAGCCCATCGCCGCGATCGTCCCGGAGAACATCACCGGGTCGCCGGCGTCGCACGTCGGCGTGCCGGACGAGAAGTCGCCGCAGTCCTTGACGACGAGGTTGAGCTTTGCGGACATCGGGTTCACCGCGTCCGAGTCGACGATGCTCGAGCGAGCGAGCGTGAAGGCGCCGCTGAGCGAGCCGGTGTTCTGGACGTCAACCGTGCCGATGCTGGCGGGGTCGCCGGGCCGCATTCCGCTCGCGGTCAGAACGGCGAGGCCCTCCTTCGAGTTCAGGATCGAGAGGTTCCCAGCCGCGAAGGTGTTGCTCGGGTTCGCGGAGCTCGCCGTGAAGCTCGCTCCGGATCCGACCGCAATGCCGACGGCGGCGAGGAGCGTCGCCAGAGCACCGAGGGCGCGGCGAGGATGCCGGGCCAGGTAGTGGGGAGTTGCCATCGTCGTTCTTCCTTTCGTGCCGCAGTTTTCCGGGGACACCCTCGGTATCGGTGGCCGGGGCTGGACGGTGGCCGGGAAACGGTAGGAAAGCGGTATGGATCCCCGAAAAAGCACTCGTTCGAGGGACGCTTCGGGTGATTCCGCTCCCCCTTCCGGGTGAGCCGCGAGCTCTCGCTTTGGCCCTAGCCGACGACGTAGGGGAGGGGCAGCCCGGAGTCGTCGAGCTCGAGCGTGAGCCACCACTCGCCGCGGTCGAGGACGAGCTCCCACCCGAGTCCCTCCGGAGTGATGTCCTGGCCGTCGGCGTCGAGGACGGCTGCGGGCTCGATGCCGATGTCGGCCTCGCGGTGCCGCGTCGGGTCGAAGAAGGAGACGCCGCTGTCCCTTCGGAGCCGCGGAAGCAGACGCGTCTCGAGCTTCCAGCGCCAGCTCCTCGGGCCCTGGCGCTTCGTGACCGTCAGGAAGGACTCCGTCGAGGTGCTGCCGACGACGATCGTCTCGGTGCCGAAATCGGTCGGGCGCGAGGCGCCGTGCGCATAGCGCTCCCATTCCTCGCCGCTCGTGTCCTCCGCCTTGACGGAGACCGAGGAGCCGCCCCGCTTCACGGTGTACCCGTCGTCGTCGATGGAGACGTCGACGCCCGGAGCGGGCTTGCGCTCGAGCGGCGCGTCCTTCGACTCCGGCCCCAGCGCCTCTCGCAGGAAGGCGGGCGCCCCCGTGTCGACGCCCGCGACGAGCAGGGCGACGAGCAGGAAGACGGCTGCTCCGACCGCGGCCAGCGCCGCGCCGCGGACGGGGGAGGCCTCGCGCAGCGCAGCGGGGCCGTCGGCGTCCG
>DASQWP010000195.1:0-9200 GCA_035640195.1 Gaiellaceae bacterium
TCTCGAACCGGGCTCCGGTCGGCTTCAGCCGCGACGCAGGGGGCGAGCGAGTCGCCCGGCGGGGTGGGGGCGGCCTCGTTACCGGTCTCCGCAGCCTGGTCAGCCACCACGACGTCACCTGGGTCGCGAGCGCGATGTCAGACGAGGACCGGGCCGTCGCCGAGGAGGCGGGCGGCGAGGCGATCGAGGAGACGGCCCGCGACGGCTCGCCCTATCGCCTGCGCCTCGTCGCGCACGAGCCGAGCGCGTACGACTGGTACTACAACGTCGTCGCCAATCCGGTGCTGTGGTTCATCCAGCACTACCTCTGGGGCCTGGCGAGCGCTCCGGACGTCGACCAGGGGCTTCACAACGCCTGGAGCGAGGGCTACGTCGCCGTCAACCGGAGCTTCGCCGACGCCGCCGTCGCGGAGCTCGAGCAGGAGCCGGACGCGGCCGTCTTCTTCCACGACTACCACCTCTACGTCGCCCCCTCCATGGTGCGCGAGCGCGTCCCCCACGCCACTCTGGCGCACTTCGTCCACGTGCCCTGGGCGATGTCCGAGTACTGGCGCGTCCTTCCGGAGCCGATCCGGCGAGCGGTGCACGAGGGGATCCTCGCCAACGACGTCGTCTCCTTCCACACGCCGCGCTGGCGCCGCAACTTCCTGCGGAGCTGCGAGGACATCCTCGGCGACGTCGAGGTCGATCGGGATGCGGGCGAGGTGCGGTTCGGGGGACAGATCACGGCCGTCCGGGCGCACGCGATCTCGGTCGACCCCGAGGAGTTCGACGCGCTGGCCGAGAGCCCTGAGGTGCGCGCCCGGGAATCGGAGCTCGCGGACGACCGGCCCGAGTTCCTCGTGCTCCGCGTCGACAGGACCGATCCCTCCAAGAACGTCGTCCGCGGCTTTCGCGCGTACGAGCTCTACCTCGAGGCCCACCCCGAGATGCACGGGCGCGTGCAGATGCTCGCGCTGCTCGATCCCTCGCGGCAGGACATCCCCGAGTACGCCGAGTACCTCGGCGCGATCCAGCGGGCGGCGCGGGTCGTGAACGACCGCTTCCAGCAGGAGGGTTGGCTGCCGCTCGCCTTCGAGATCCAGGACGACTTCCTCCAGGCGGTGGCCGCCTACAAGCAGTTCGACGTCCTGCTCGTGAACGCGATCTTCGACGGGATGAACCTGATCGCCAAGGAGGCGCCGCTGGTGAACGCGAGGGACGGCGTTCTCATCCTCTCCGAGAACGCGGGCGCGCACGAGGAGCTCGGGGAGTGGGCGCTGACCGTGAACCCGTTCGACGTGGCCGGGCAGGCCGAGGCGATCCACGAGGCGATCACGATGGGCACGGGCGAACGCCGTGCGCGCCTCGACGCCATCAAGCGGCACGTGCGCGAGCACGACATCGGCTCGTGGATCGACGCCCAGCTCCAGGACCTCGATGAGGCCCGCGAGCGCACCGGAAGTACACTTTCCGCCTAGTTTGGGCGCGGAGAGCGACCGGTTCAGCCACGTCGACGAGGCGGGGGGCATCCGCATGGTGGACGTGGGCGGGAAGCCGCTGGAGCGGCGGCGTGCCACCGCGGCCGCCTTCGTGCGCATGCGCCGGGAGACCGCGGCGGCGCTCCGCACGCTCCCCAAGGGAGATGCGCTCGCCACGGCGCAGGTGGCCGGGATCATGGCGGCGAAGCGCACCGCCGAGCTGATCCCGCTGTGCCACCCGCTCCCTCTGGCGGTCGTCGAGGTGGAGCTCGAGGTCGAGGAGGACGGCGTCGCGATCGCCGCGAGTGCCGAGACCACCGCCCAGACCGGCGTCGAGATGGAAGCGCTCACGGCGGCGACCGTGGCCGCGCTCACGGTCTACGACATGGCGAAGGCTGTGGATCCCGGCATGGTGGTCTCCGAGGTCCGGCTGCTCGACAAGACGAAGGAGCCGCTCCCGTGAGGGCCGCCGTGCTGACGATCTCGGACGGCGTCTCCTCCGGCGAACGCGAGGACAGGAGCGGGGATGTGCTGGCGGAGCTCCTCGCCGGGGAGGACTACGACGTCGAGCGGCGGGTCGTGCCGGACGAGCGCGACCAGATCGCCGCGGCGCTCCGCGAGCTCGCCAAGCGTGTCGACGTCGTCTTCACGACCGGCGGCACGGGCTTCGCCCCTCGAGATGTGACGCCCGAGGCGACCCTCGACGTGGTCGACCGCGTCGCCCCCGGGATCGCGGAAGCGCTCCGTGCCGACTCGATCTCCCGGACGCCGCACGGGCTCCTCTCACGCGGGGTCGCCGGTCTGATCGGCTCGACGCTCGTCGTCAACCTTCCCGGCTCGCGCGGCGGCTGCCGCGACGGCTTCGAGGTCCTGCGGCCGGCGCTCGCGCACGCGGTCGAGCTCCTCCGCGGGGAGCCGAGCGCGCACCGGCAGACGTGACTGTCGCCCGCCACCGGGTCGAGGCGCTCCGCTATCCGCGCCTCTTTGCCTCGCTCGTCAAGGTCGAGCACACGGTCTTCGCCCTTCCGTTCGCGTACATCGGGGCGTTCCTGGCCGTCGACGGCGTACCGGGCGCGGCCGGTCTCCTCTGGATCACGGTGGCGATGGTGGGCGCCCGCAGCTTCGCCATGGCGCTGAACCGGCTCATCGACGCGGGGATCGACGCCCGCAATCCGCGCACGGCGGGGCGAGAGCTTCCGCGTGGCGCGCTGCGGCCCTGGCACGTGGTCGCGTTCGCCTTCGCCTCGCTCGCCGTCTTCCTCGTGGCCGTCTACCAGCTCGCCCCGATCGTCCAGTGGCTCTGGCCGATCCCCGTCGCGGCCTTCGTCGTCTACCCGTACCTGAAGCGGGTCACGTGGCTCTCGCACTTCTGGCTCGGGGCCGTTGACGGGCTCGCGCCGGTCGGCGCCTGGGCGGCGCTGACGAACGAGCTCCCGTGGGAGGCGTGGGCCCTGGGCGGCGCCGTCGCGGCCTGGGTAGCGGGCTTCGACCTCCTCTACGCCCTGTTCGATCTCGACGTCGACCGCGAGCAGGGCCTCCACTCGTTTCCCTCCCGCTTCGGCGTGGAGGCAGCCTTCGCCGCCGCCCGGGCCTGCCACGCCGCCACCGTCGCGTTCCTCCTCCTCGCCGGGCTCGGTCTCTCCGTGGGAGCGCTCTACTGGCTCGGCGTCGCCGCCGTCGCCGGCCTGCTCGTCTACGAGCACGCTCTCGTCTCGCCGCGCGACACCCGCCGCCTCGACGCGGCCTTCTTCACCATGAACGGGATCATCAGCGTGGCCTTCTTCGCCTTCGTCCTCGCGGACGTCGTCCTGTGATCCGCGCGCGCGAGCTGGAGCGGCGCTTCGGAGAGAAGCGCGTGTTCCGTGCGCTCGACCTCGACGTCGCCGAGCGCGACTTCCTGCTCGTCACCGGTCCCAACGGCTCCGGGAAGTCGACGCTCCTCGCCCTTTTCGCGGGCCTCCTGGCGCCGACCCGGGGGGAGCTCGAGGTGCGCGCGCCACGCCAGCGGATCGGCTATCTGGCGCACGAGCCGCTCGTCTACCGGGAGCTAACGGCGCTCGAGAACCTCGACCTCTTCGGCAGCCTCTACCGCATCGCGGAGCGGCGTGAGCGGATCGGGATGCTCCTCGAGCGCTTCGACCTCTGGGACGCGCGGCACGAGCGGGTGGCCGCCTTCTCGCGGGGGATGGCGCAGCGGCTCGCCCTCTGCCGCGCGCTCCTGCACGAGCCCGAGCTCGTGCTGGCGGACGAGCCCTACTCGGGGCTCGACGAGTCCGGCGCCGAGCTCCTCGACGGGCTGCTCGCAGGTCTCGCCGGCGAGCGGACGCTCGTCCTCGCGACCCACGACCCGCACCGGGTGGCCGGGCTGGCGACGCAGCGCCTCGCCCTCGCATGACCTACCTCGCCGACGTCGCCGCGCTCGCCCGCAAGGATCTGCTCCTCGAGCTGCGCTCGCGTGACACGGTGCCCGCGATGCTCCTCTTCGTCGTCTCCACCCTCGTCGTCTTCAACTTCGCCCTCCCGGCGGACGCCGGCACCGACGCCGCCTACGGCCTCCTCTGGATCGCGCTCGTCTTCACGGCGCTCCTCGGGCTCACGCGCGCGTTCCTCGCCGAGCGCGAGCAGCGGATCCTCGACGCGCTCGTGCTGACGCCCTGCGACCGGAGCGCGATCTGGCTCGGCAAGGGCGTTGCGGTCCTCGCCTTCCTCGTGCTCGCGGAGGCGGTCGCCCTGCCGGCCTTCGACCTCTTCTTCGCGCCGGTGACGGCGGAGGTGGTGGCCGCCGTCCTGCTCGCGGACGTGGGTCTCGCGGCGGTCGGGACGCTCCTCGCGGCGATGGCGGCTGCGAGCCGCGCGCGGGAGCTCCTCCTGCCGCTTCTCTTCCTCCCCCTCGTGATCCCGATCGTCGTGGGCGGCGTGGGCGCCTCGATCGCCGCCGATCCCGCTCGCTACCTCGGCTTCCTCGTCCTCTACGACCTCGTTTTTGCGATCCTGTCGTGGGCGAGCTTTGAGTACGTCGTTACTGAATAACCGCGCCTTCGTCCTGGCCAGCGCGGCCGCGTCCCTGCTGCTGGCCGGGCTGGGCCTGGCGCTGCTCTGGATTCCGGAGGTGGAGGGCGATCCCGCGTTCCCGATCTTCTACCTCCACGTCCCGGTCGCGCTCACCGCCTACGCGTGCTTCGGCTGGGGGGCCTGGAAGGCGCTGCGGCTCCTGTGGCTCGACGAGAACCGCTACGACCTCGAGAGCTACACGGCGATCCACATGGGGGTCATCTTCGGCATCCTCACGCTCGTGACGGGCTCGATCTGGGCCAAGTTCACCTGGGGGCAGTGGTGGGTGTGGAGCTCGCGGCAGCTGGTCCTCTTCCTCGTCCTCTTCCTCTTCTACGCCGCGTACTTCATGCTGCGCTACTCGACCGATCCGGGGCCGCGGCGCGCGCGCATGTCCGCCGTCTACGCGCTCTTCGGCGTCGTCCTCATCCCGGTCAGCTTCCTCGCCATCCGCCTCGCCGAGGACGTCATCCACCCGGGTCCGATCGTCACCTCCCGCGAGGGGCCGCAGATGACCGGCGACCTCTTCTTCGTCTTCTGCGTCTCCTTCGCCGGGATGCTCGCCCTGGCGGCCGCGCTCTACACGAACGAGCTGACCGGGAAGCGGCTCGACTCGAGCCTCCGGGAGCTCCGGGAGTCGCTCGAATGACCCGGGCGGAGACGTTCGTCACCGCCGCCTACCTCGTCTTCCTGGCGGTCGTCCTCCTCTACGTCGTCATCTATGCCTTCAAGCTCACGCGCCTCGAGCGCGAGGTGACGGAGCTGGCGGAGCTCGCGCGCGAGCGGAAGCAACGAAGGGCGGCATAGTGGTGGGTGAGCTCGCCGTCGTCCTCTTCTGGCCCGCCGTCGCCGGCTACGCCGAGGCTGCTGTTGCCTATGCAGGCGACACGCTCCGGCCGGGCCGCCTCGTTCGCTGGGCGATCTGGGGCGTACGCCTCGGCTGGCTCGCCCAGACGGCGCTGCTCGTCGCGCAGGCCGCGCACGCGGACGGCTTCCCCTGGGGAAGCTGGGCCGGATCGCTCAACCTCTTCGTGTGGATGTGCGTCGGCGCCTACCTCGTCTGGGGCTGCCGGGCGCCCTTCCGCCTGCTCGGCCTGGCCATCATGCCGCTCGCCGCGCTGCTGCTCGTGCTCGCCTGGGCCGTCGGGGGAGCCGTCGAGCCCGAAACGAGCCAGTTCGGGGACGTCTTCCTCGTCTTCCACGTCGGGCTCGCCCTCGCGGGGTTCGCGGGCTTCACGATCGCAGCGGCGCTCGCGCTTCTCTACGTCTGGCAGGACCGGCGGTTGAAGCGGCGCGCCCCCCGCGTCCTCCGTCTGCGGGCGCCCTCTCTCGAGACGCTCGACTCGCTCGCCGCGCGAACCGTCGCGGTCGCTCTCCCCGCGCTGACCCTCGCGATCGGGATCGGCTTCGCGCGGCTCGGGACGGACGGCGGCAGCTTCGACGCGACGATGGCCGTCACACTGCTCGCCTGGGCCGTCTACGCGGCCTACCTCGTCCTCCGCGTCGAGGCGGGCTGGCGCGGACGGCGCGCCGCCTACCTCGTGCTGTCTGGCTTCGCCCTCGTCGTCCTCGTCCGCCTCGTGCTCACGCCCTTCACCCACTTCTAGCGATGCATCTCGTCCTCGTCGGCACCTCGTACCAGCGCGCCCCTGTGGAGCTCCGGGAGCTTCTCGCCTACGACCGGGAGCTTCGCCGCGGGGCGCTCGACCGGCTCTCCGCGGACGGGAGCGAGTCTGCGGTGCTCTCGACCTGCAACCGCACCGAGGCCTATCTCGCCGCCCCCGACGCGGCGGCGGCCGAGGAGCGCGTCCACGCGGAGCTCGCGAGCCTCTCCGGTCTCTCCGGGACGGAGCTCGCGCCGGCGCTGTACACGCTCACGGACGGCGCGGCTGCCCTGCACCTCTTCCGTGTGGCCGCCGGCCTCGACTCGATGGTCCCGGGGGAGGCGCAGATCCTCGGCCAGGTTCGGGAGGCCTACGGGGCAGCACGGGAGACCGGCGCGGCCGGCCCCGTCCTCCACCGCCTCTTCCGGCAGGCGCTCCGGGTGGGGAAGCGCGTGCGCACGGAGACGGCCATCGGGGAGAACCCGGCCTCCGTCTCCGCGGCCGCCGCCGAGCTCGCCGAGCGGGTCTTCGAGGACCTCGCGGGCCGTCGCATCCTCCTGCTCGGGGCGGGGAAGACCAGCGACCTGACGGCGGCGAATTTGATCTCGCGCGGTGCCGGCGAGATCGTCGTCGCCAATCGCTCGGTCGAGCGGGCGGAGGCGCTCGCGCGCCGCTTCAACGGCCGCGGCATCGGCCTGGAGCGGGTCGAGGAGGAGCTCGAGCGCGTGGACGTCGTCGTCGCCTCGACGAGCGCCCAGGGCCATCTGATCTCCGCGGAGCAGGTGGCGCGGGCGATGCGGGCGCGGCGGGGCCGCCCGGTCTTCTTCATCGACATCGCGGTTCCCCGTGACGTCGACCCCGCGGTCAACCAGCTCGACGGCTGCTACCTGTACGACATCGACGACCTCGAGCGTGTCGTTGCCGAGAGCGTCGCGGGCCGGCGCGAGGAGGCGGTGCGCGCCGAGGCGATCGCGAGCGTCGAGGCGGACGACTTCCGCGCCTGGCAGCTCTCGCTCGACGTCGTGCCCGCCATCGCCTCGCTCCGCGAGCGGGCCGAGGCGATCCGCCGGGCCGAGCTCGAGCGGGCGGCCGGCCGCCTCGGATCGCTCTCGCCCGGCCAGCGCCGGGCGGTCGAGTCCCTGACCGCGCAGATCGTGAACAAGCTCCTGCACCAGCCGACCGTGCGCATGAAGGAGGCGGCCGCGGCGGCCGACGGCGTCCTCTACGCGGACGCGGTACGGCACCTGTTCGCGCTCGAGGACCCCCGGGCTCCGGATGCTCCTTCGAATCGGCAGCCGCGGCAGTAGGCTCGCGCTCACGCAGGCGGAGCTCGCCGCGGACGCCCTCCGGGCCGCCGATGACGACCTCGACGTCGCGATCGTCCCGATCACGACCGCCGGCGACCGCGACCGCTCGAAGCCCTTCGGCGAGATCGGCGCGCGCGGCGTCTTCGTCAAGGAGATCGAGGAGGCGCTTCTCGCCGGCCGGGTCGACGTGGCCGTCCACTCGGCGAAGGACATGACGTCGACCGACACCGAAGGGCTCGTCGTGGGCGCCTTCCTGCCGCGCGAGGACGCTCGAGATGCGCTCTGCGGCGCGGCCGGGCTGCGGCCCGGGATGCGGATCGGGACGGCGTCGGTCCGGCGTCGGGCGCAGCTCCTGGCGCTCGAGCCCGAGCTCTCCGTCGAGCCGCTGCGCGGCAACGTGGACACGCGCCTCCGGAAGATGCGCGAGCGCGGCCTCGACGCGATCGTGCTCGCTGCGGCCGGCCTCGACCGCCTGGGGCTCGGAGGCGAAGCCGGCCACCGCTTCGATCCCGAAGAGCTCGTGCCGGAGGCCGGGCAGGGCGCGGTCGCCCTCCAGGTGCGGGCGGGCGAGGAGGGCCTCGTCGGGCCCGCGGACGACCCGGAGACTCGAAGGCGAGTGGAGGCCGAGCGTGCGTGCGTCTCCCGTATCGGCGCCGGCTGCCTCGCCCCGGTGGCGGCCCACCACGACGGGACGACGCTCACCGCCCTCATCGCCGCGGAGGACGGAAGCTGGATCGAGCGCCGGACCGGGAGCGACCCGGCCGAGCTCGCGGACGCCCTCCTCTCTGCCACCGCGGCCCGCTGAGCGTGCGAATCGTCCTCACCGGGACCGAGGACGGCGGTCGGCGGCTCGCGGAGCTGCTGACCGGGGAGGGCCACGACGTCCTCCGCTGCCCGCTCGTCCGCGTCGAGCCTCTCGACGGCCCGCCGGTTCGCGCGGACGGATACGACTGGCTTCTCCTGACCAGCCGGCACGGCGTCGAGGCGCTCGTTCGTCGCCTCGAGGGGTCTCTGCCGCGGGTCGCCGTGGTCGGTCCCGGGACGGCCGAGGCGTTGCGGGACCACGGCGTCGAACCGGCGCTCGTCGCCCGCCGCTCGACCCAGGAGGGGCTCGCCGCGGAGCTGCCGCGCCCTCCCGGCCGGGTCCTCTTCGCCGGCGCAGAAGGTGCCCGCGACGTCCTCGTGCGCGAGCTGGGGGCAGACTTCGTCCCGCTCTACCGGACGGTGGAGGCCGCGCCGAAGGCCTTCCCGGAGGCCGACCTCGTCGTGCTCGCGTCCCCGTCGGCCACACGCGCGCTCGCGCGTCTGCGCCGAGACCTCCCGTGCGTCTCCATCGGCCCGGTCACGACCGCGGAGGCGCGGCGGCACGGCCTCCAGGTTGTCGCCGAGGCGTTGAGTCACGACCGGGGCGGGCTCCTGCGAGCGGTTAAGCTCGCCGCATCCAGAGCCGCTTCATCACGCTCCTGACCGACTTCGGGCTGGCGGACGACTTCGTCGGAGCCTGCCGCGGCGTCATCAAGCGGATCGCGCCCGAGGCGGACGTGATCGACATCACGCACGGGATCCCGCCGCAGCACGTCCTCCAGGGAGCCCTCGTGCTCGCGAACAACCTGCCGTACATGCCGGAGGGGGTGCACCTCGCCGTGGTCGACCCGGGAGTGGGCGGCGGGCGCAAGGGGGTGGCCCTCGAGGGAGGGGACGGCCGCCATTACGTCGGCCCCGACAACGGGCTCCTCCTCGTGGCCGCCGAGCGGCTCGGCGGCGTCCGCGCGGCGGTC
>DASQWP010000196.1:0-12859 GCA_035640195.1 Gaiellaceae bacterium
GTGCGTGCCGTGCGTGGCGTGACGGACCTCCCGCTCATGGTCGACGTGAACGAGTTCTGGGAGGTCGAGGAGGCGATCGACAACGTCCGCGCGCTCGCCGGCCTCGGCGTCGAGTACGTGGAGCAACCACTGCCGGCCGGCGACCCGGGCGGGGTGGAGTTGAAGAAGCACTCGACTCTGCCCATCTACGTGGACGAGGATTGCCACACGCTCAAAGACGTCCACGACTGCGCGCAGCGGGCTCACGGAATCAACATCAAGCTGGCCAAGAGCGGTGGCATCCGCGAGGCCGTGCGCATGGCCCATGCCGCGTGGGCCCTGGGCCTCGAGGTCATGCTCGGCTGCATGATCGAGTCGGGCCTGGGCATCGCCGCCGCCTGCCAAATGGCGAGCCTCTGCGACCACGTCGACCTCGACGGCAATCTCCTGCTGGCCGAAGATCCCTGGCGGGGTGTGGCGCTTCGCGACGGGGTCCAGGTTCCGTCGCACGACTTCGGTCTGGGAGTCCAGCTGGTCGAGGGCACCGGGTCCCCTCCGGAAAATGCGTCAGCATTTTCCGGAGAATGATGAAGCGCTACCTCGTTCTCGCTGAAGGCCATTCGGACGACCCTCATCACGGGAAGACGATGTACGGCGTCATCCGCTACGCCGCCGATCCGGTCGTGTGCGTGCTCGACTCCGAGCGCGCGGGGGAAACTGTCGAGGGGATCCCGGTGGTCGCATCGGTCGACGCCGGGCTCGCCTACGAGCCGACGACAGCCCTCGTCGGGGTCGCGCCGAGCGGGGGCCGGCTTCCTCCCGTCTGGCGCTCGATCCTCGCGGACGCGGTGCGCGCGGGCCTGGACGTCGAAGCCGGCATGCACGAGTTCCTCGGCGACGATCCGGAGCTCGCGCGGCTCGCGGGGGAGCACGGCGTCGAGCTCCGCGACCTGCGCCGGCCGCCGGCCGACCTGAGCGTCTCGACGGGCGCCAACCTCACCCACGGAGCCTCGGTAGCCCTCACGGTCGGCTCCGACTGCGCGATCGGCAAAAAGACTGTCGCGATCGAGCTCGACCGGGCGGCGCGGGCTCGCGGGCTCCCGTCCGTCTTCGTCCCCACCGGCCAGACGGGGATCATGATCGCCGGCTGGGGGATCGCCGTGGACGCAGTCGTGGCCGACTTTCTCGCCGGCGCCGCCGAGCGGCTCGTCGTCGAGGGGGCCGCGCGCGGAGACCTCCTCTGGGTCGAGGGCCAGGGCTCGCTCGTGCATCCCCAGTACTCGGGCGTCACGCTCGGGCTCCTGCACGGAAGCGCGCCGCACGTCCTCGTCCTGTGCCACAAGGCCGGCCAGGCGCACGTCGAGGGCATGCGGGAGCACCCGATTCCGCCGCTGGCGGAGCTGGTCGAGCTGTACGAGCGGTCATCCCTTCCGGCCAGACCGGCACGCGTTGCGGCCATCGCTCTGAACACGGGCCGCTTGCCCGAGACCGAAGCGCAGGCGGCCGTCGCCGCCGTCCGGGAGGAGACCGGACTCCCCGCCGACGACCCTGTCCGTTTTGGCCCCGTGTTGCTTTTGGACGCGGTGCTCGCCGCCCTGGCGTCGGGTATAACGCGAGAGTGACCGATCCACGCGTCGACCGCCTCGCCGACCTCATCGTCGACTATTCGCTGGAGCTCGATGAGGGCCACGTCGTCCGTCTGGACGGCTTCGAGGTCGCGGCGCCTTTTGCCCTCGCCCTGTACAGAGCCGCGCTCGCGGCGGGGGCGCATCCGTACACGCACCTCACCTTCTCGGGCCTACTCGAGATTCTCCTCGAGCACGGGTCGGAGGAGCAGCTCGACTACGTCTCGCCGCTCCAGTGGAACGAGATCGAGCACCTCGACGCGCTCGTGACGATTTGGTCGGAGGCCAATACGCGCTCTCTCTCCCGCGCCGAACCTGGTCGGCACGCCCGTCTGATCGGCTCGCACCGGAAGCTCTCCAACCGCCGCTGGGAGCGGATCTCCAGGGGCGAGATGCGCTGGTGCGGCACCCTCTTTCCCACGCATGGGCACGCCCAGGAGGCGGAGATGTCGCTCGCCGAGTACGAGGACTTCGTCTTCACCGCCTGCCACGTCCACGAGGAGGACGCGGCGGCACACTGGCGTACGATCGCGATCGAGCTCGAGGCGCGCGCGCGCGAACTCGCGTCGGTGCGCGAGCTGCGCATCGTGGGCCCGGACACCGATCTGCGCCTGGGCGTGGACGGACGCTCCTGGCTGGCTGCGGACGGGCACTACAACCTCCCCGACGGGGAGGTCTTCACGAGCCCGATCGAGACGGAGACAGAAGGCGAGATCCGTTACACGTTCCCCGCCATCTACCACGGCCGCGAGGTGGAAGACGTACGGCTGCGCTTCGAGGAGGGCCGCGTCGTCGCGGGGGAGGCCGCGCACGGCGGCGACTACCTCCGCTCGCTCCTCGACATGGACGAGGGCGCGCGCATCCTCGGCGAGGTCGCCTTCGGCCTCAATTACGAGATCGATCGCTTCACCCGCAACATCCTCTTCGACGAGAAGATCGGCGGCACGATGCACTTCGCGCTCGGCTCCGGCTTCCCGCAGACCGGCGGGCAGAACACGTCCGGCCTGCACTGGGACATGATCTGCGACCTCCGCGACGACGGCGAGGTCTACGCCGACGGCGAGCTCGTCTGGAAGGACGGCCGCTTCCTCGCCGAGCCGGCGCTCGAGATCGTCGAGAGCGGCGTCGGTGGCTGACCCGCGCGTCGAGCGCCTCGCCGGCGTTCTTGTCGAGTACTCGACGCAAGTGCAGCCGGGTGACCTCGTCTGCATCGGCTCGTCCCTCGCCGGCGCGCCCCTCGTCTCCGCTCTCTACGAGAAGGTGCTCGAAGCGGGCGGACATCCTCAGCTCCACACGGACTCCGACGGCGAGGCCGAGCTGCTCCTGGCCCACGGCAGCGACGCGCAGCTTGAGTGGCTCAATCCCGCTCGGATGGACGAGATCGAGCGCGCCGACGTCCGCATCTCGATCGAGGCGGAGACGAACACGCGCGGCCTCACTGGGATCGACCCCGTCCGGCAGGCGCGTCACGCCCGCGCCCGCGAGCCTCTGCGCAAGCGCTACTTCGAACGCTCCGCGGCAGGGGAGCTGCGCTCCGTGGTGACGCTCTACCCGACGCACGCGACCGCGCAGGATGCGGAGATGTCGCTCGCGGAGTACGAGGACTTCGTCTACGGGGCGGGCCTGCTCGACACCGACGACCCCGTGCGCGAGTGGAAGGCGCTCGGCGAGCGCTTCGTGCGGCTCGCCGACTGGCTCGGTAGGAAGCAGGAGCTGCACGTGGTGGGCGACGGCACCGATCTCACGCTCGGCGTCGAGGGGCGGACGTGGATTCCCTGCGACGGCCGTGAGAACTTCCCGGACGGCGAGGTCTTCACGGGCCCGGAGGAGACGAGCGTCAACGGCAGCGTGCGCTTCAGCTATCCCGCCAGCTACGGCGGCCGCCGCGTCAGCGGCATCGAGCTCGAGTTCGAGGCCGGCGAGGTCGTGCGTGCCCGTGCCGAGCGCGGCCACGAGTTCCTCCAGGAGATGCTGGCCCTCGACGACGGTGCCCGCCGCGCCGGCGAGTTCTCGTTCGGCATGAACGAGGCCGTGCGCGAGTTCACGGGCCACACGCTCTTCGACGAGAAGATCGGGGGGACGGTGCACCTCGCGCTCGGCGCGTCGTACCCCGAAAGCGGCGGCACGAACGAGTCTGCGCTCCACTGGGACCTCGTGTGCGACCTGCGGACGGACAGCGAGGTCTACGCCGACGGCGAGCTCGTCTATCGCGACGGACGCTTCCTCGACGGCGTCCTCTGATCGCCCTCCTCGGCGACACGCACCTCCCGCGCGGCAAGCGGCGGCTGCCGGACGCCTGCCGGCGCCTGCTCGAGAGCGCCGACCTCGTCCTCCACGTGGGAGACTTCACGGCCCTCTCGGTGCTCGAGGACCTGCGGGAGCTGGCTCCGGTGGAGGCCGTCCGCGGCAACATGGACGAGCCCGCCCTCCGGCGCACCCTGCCCGAGCGGACAATCGTCGACGCCGAGGGCACGCGCATCGGGCTCGTGCACGACGCCGGGCCGGCCTCGGGTCGGCACGACCGCCTGGTCCGCAGCTTTCCGGGCTGCGACCTCGTCGCGTACGGGCACAGCCACGTGCCGGAGCTCGCGCGGGTGGGGGAGACGTGGATCGTCAACCCCGGCAGCCCGACCGAGCGGAGGCGTGCGCCGGGTCACACGATGGTCGTCGTGAGATCGGGGACACCCGAGCTCGTCCGCCTGGACTGACTCCGTCCGACCGGCCTCCTATCATGCGAACACATGTTCGTTCGCTCGCTATTCCTCCTCCTCGTGCTCGCCGCTACGCTCGCGCTTGCGGCTCCCCGTTCCTCGAGCGGTGCGGCCGGCGAGCAGCGGTACGTGGTGCGGCCCGGCGACACGCTCTGGGCGCTGGCGTCGGAGCGCTTCGGCGGTGACCCGCGGGCGGGGATCTGGGAGATCCGCGAGCGGAACGGCCTGGCCGACGCGCTGCTCGAGCCCGGGATGGTCCTCTACTTGCCCGCGCGGGCGGGTGATGCCTAACAGTGCTCCTGTAACCTCCTGAGCACCTCTTGCGCCCGGCCCTCGGCCGAGCGGCGACATGGCCGGGTCGACGGCACGGGGCCGCGGGTGGGCCCGGGGCGCCGCCCCCGTACACTTGCCGCGTGGACCTCGACCTCGTGTTCCTGGGCACGTCGGGCTCCGTGCCGACGGCGCGGCGCGGGCTGACGGGCACCCTGATCCGGCGCGGCGGGGAGCGCATCCTCGTCGACTGCGGCGAGGGAACGCAGCGTCAGCTCCTGCGCTCCACCGTGGGGCTCGCCGAGTTGCCCGAGGTGTTCGTCAGCCACTTTCACGCCGACCACTACCTGGGCCTACCGGGCATGCTGAAGACGTTCGCGCTCCGCGGCCGGGAGCTCCCGCTCACCGTCTACGGGCCGCCTGGTCTGGTCGACCTCTTCGGCGCGCTGCGGCGGATCTTCGGAAAGCTGACCTACCCGCTCGAGCTCGTGGAGCTGCGGCCGGGGGACAGCCTCGACCGCGGCGACTACCGCATGGTCGTCTTCAAGGTCGCGCACGGCGTCACGGCGAACGGTTACGCCCTCGTCGAGACGCCTCGGCCGGGGCGGTTCGACGTCGGCTCGGCCACCGCTCTCGGCGTCGAGGAGGGACCGCTCTTCGGCCGGCTGCAGCGCGGGGAGACGGTCGAGCTGCCCGACGGAGCCACGGTCGCGCCCCAGCAGGTGCTCGGACCCCCGCGGCCCGGGCGCAAGATCGTCCTCGCCGGCGACACCGCGCCGGCGCGGTCCGTTCTCGACGTCGCCCGTGAGGCTGACGTGCTCGTACACGAGGCGACGTTCGCCGCCGAGGAGCGTGACCGGGCGGCCGAGACCGCACACTCCACCGCCGTGGACGCGGCCGAGCTCGCACGTGCCGCCGGCGTCCGGATGCTCGTGCTCACGCACCTCTCCAACCGCTACTTCGGGCCGGAGATCGCGCGCGAGGCGCGCGAGGTCTTTCCCGAGACAGTCGTTCCCCGGGACTTCGATATCATCGACGTCCGGTTTCCCGAGCGGGGCGGCCCCCGACTCGTCAAGGCCGGGGGACGTGCGACCCGAGAGGAAGGCGAGGGCCATGGCGGGCATGGTGCAGGTGGCGGTAGCGAGCGACCTGGCGGAGGCCGAGGAGATCCAGACGATCCTGCACTCGGCGGGGATCCGGTCGGAGCTCGAGCTGGCGGTTGAGCAGCATCCCGCCGCGCTCGACGATGCACCGCAGAAGGTCCTGGTCCCCGAGGGGGAGCTCGAGGCCGCCCAGCACGCGATCGAGGCGATGACGGATCCGGACGAGCTCATTGGGGGCCGCTAGGGCAGCGGAGCGCCCGCAGGCGCCCGACTTCGGGCCGCTCGCCGAGAGCTACGACCGGCTCCGACCGGTCGACTCCAACTGGTGGGAGCTCTTCGAGCTCCTGGTCGCCGAAGGCGACCTCGGCGGGCAGCGCGTCCTCGACGTCGGCTGCGGCACGGGCCGGCTCGCCACCGCTCTCGCCGAGCGTGGGGCGCGCGTGTGGGGCGTCGACCCCTCGGAGGACATGCTCCGGCAGGCCCGCCTCGCCGCCGGGAAGCGCGTCGGCCTGCGGCGCGGACGCGGCGAGGAGCTCCCCTTCAAGGACGCCTGGTTCGACCGGGCTGTCCTCCGCACGGTCGTCCACCTGCTCGACCGCGCACGGGCGCTTCCCGAGCTCGCCCGGGTCCTCGTCCCCGGTGGACGAGCCGTGATCGCCAGCTTCGCGCCCGAGCACTTCGACTCGTACTGGCTGAATGCCTTCTTCCCGGACGTGCTCGAGATCGACCGTGCGCGCTTCCCGACTCCGGAGGAGCTCGTGGACGAGCTGGCGACGGCCGGCTTCGATCCCATCCGTACCCGCCGGCTCTCACAGCGCGGAAGCCGTGCCCGCGAAGAAGCGCTCGAGCAGATCCGCGGCCGCTACATCTCGACCCTGCGCCTCCTGGACGAGGAGTCGTTCGCTCGCGGGCTCACGGCGGCCGAGCGCGGACTCCCCGACACCGTGCGCTTCACGCTCGACTGGGTCGTGCTCGTCGCAGAGCGACCCTGAGCTTCAGTAGCTCAGCGTCGTCTCGGCCCAGACGGCCAGCTCGACCAGCTTCTCCGGCGGCGCGAGCTCGACGCCCTCGCGTGTGGCCGCGTCGACGCCGCGCGCCTTGCTCGACATCCCTGAGAGGAAGACAGGCACGCCTGCGCCGGCGAGCGAGCTCCAGTGCTCGCCGAGCGAGCCGCTGCCGATTCCGTGTACCGCGTCGGCCGTCTCGGGACGCACGAGCTGCACGGCGTCGCCCGCGAGGAAGAGCCGTACGTCGTGGCCCTCCACAGCCGCAGTGCGCGCGACGAGAAACGCGAGGGCGGCCCGCGTGGGATGCTCCGGGCCGGTCGCCAGGTGGATGAGCATGCGCGCCAGGGCTACTCCTCCTCCGCCATACCCAGGACGTCGTCGCGGGAGAGCTTGCCGACGAGCTCGGGATGGTCACGCTCGACGTGGGCCTCGACCTGGGCGACGAGGTCGTCGTCGCTCTCGGCGCGGACCGTCTGCCCGCATTCGCAGTTGACCACTTTCGACATTCCGACCTCCTTGAAGACGATGGGCGCATTGTCGCGCGCGGCGGTTGCGGTTACCTTGTCGAAACCTTGGAGTCCGAGAGCGGAACGAGGATTCAGCTCTGCGGGCGCCTCGTCCTCGAGCTGCGGGGAAAGCGGCTCGAGGCCGCCCTCCCCGGCCGGCAGGGGCGGCTGCTCTTCGTCTACCTCGCGGCCAACCGCGCGCGGTCACTCGCACGGGACGAGCTCGTGGAGGCGGTCTGGCCGGCCAATCCGCCCGGAGCGGCAGAGGCCTCGCTCTCTGCGCTCCTCTCCAAGTTGCGGCGTGTGCTGGGAGCCGAGACTCTCGTCGGCAAGAGCCAGATGAGGCTCGTGCTCCCGCCCGATGCCTGGATCGACCTCGAGGCGGCGAGCGTCGGCGTGCACCGGGCCGAGTCCGCCGTGGCGCTCGGCGAATGGTCTCGCGCCTGGGCGCCCGCTCGTATCGCGCTCTACGTGGCGAACCGCGGCTTCCTGCCTGGGGAGGACGCTCCCTGGATCGAGGAGCGCCGGCGCCGGCTCGAGGACGTGCGCCTGCGCGCGCTCGAGTGCATCGCCGCGGCCGGCCTCGCGATGGGCGGCACCGAGCTCGCCGCCGCCGAGCGCTCCGCCCGCACGCTCGTCGAGCTTGCACCGTTCCGGGAGAGCGGCTACCGCTTCCTGATGGAAGCGCTGGCGGCGAGCGACAACGCCGCCGAGGCGATTCGCGTCTTCGACCGCTTGCGGCTCCTCCTCCGCGACGAGCTCGGCCTTGCCCCGGGCGCGGCCGCTCAGGAGCTCCACCGCCGGCTGCTCGCCCGCCTGGACGTCGTCCGACCCGACGGCTAGTCTCCGGCGCGCACCTTTAACTCGGTCCCGTGAGACCGGAAAGGAGTTGCTGGTGGCTGCGCATGCCGAGACGGCGAAGCTCTTGCTGGACGGAGAGGCCCTCCGTCGCACCGTCGTCCGGATCGCACACGAGATCGTGGAGCGAAACCCCGACCTCGCGCGGACGGCGCTGGTCGGCATCCACACGCGCGGCGTCCCCGTGGCGCAGCGGCTCCGGCGCCTGATCGAAGAGTTCACCGGGACGGAGATCCCGCTCGGCACGCTCGACATCACGTTCCACCGCGACGACGTCCACGTGCGCGGCGGCGGGGCACCGCTCCACCCGCAGCCCGTCGTGCGCTCGACGAGGCTCGACTTCCCGCTCGAGGGAATGACCTGCGTGCTCTGCGACGACGTCCTCTACACAGGGAGGACGATCCGCGCCGCGATCGACGCGCTCTTCGACTACGGGCGTCCGGCCCGCGTCCAGCTCGCCGTGATCGTCGACCGCGGCCACCGCGAGCTCCCCATCCGGCCCGACTACGTCGGGAAGAACCTGCCGACCGCGCGCGGCGAGCGCGTGCAGGTGCAGCTCCTCGAGGTCGACGAGGTCGACCGCGTCCTGCTCGTCCCACAGGAGGAATGAATGGCTGACGTCCGACCCCTGCTCCGCGAGGAGCTCCTGCCGCCCCGGCGCCCACCTCGCCGGCACCTGATCTCGATCGCCGACCTCACCCGGGAGGACGTCGAGCGTCTCCTCGCCCTTTCGAGGACGTTCGCGCGCTCGCTCGAGCGCGACGTGAAGAAGCTGCCCACGCTGCGCGGGCGCCTCGTCGTCAACGCCTTCTTCGAGGCCTCGACGCGCACGTCGTCGAGCTTCGAGCTGGCCGCGAAGCGCCTCTCCGCCGACGTGATGTCGCTCAAGGCCTCGGGCTCCTCGCTCGAGAAGGGGGAGTCGCTCAAGGACACCCTGCTCACGATCGGCGCCTACGACCCCGACGTGATGGTCATCCGGCACGGGCAGATCGGGGCACCCCAGCTCGCGGCCCGCTTCACGAGCGCCCACGTCGTCAACGCGGGCGACGGGACGCACCAGCACCCGACGCAGGCGCTCCTCGACCTCTACACCCTCGACGAGGAGCTCGGCGGGATCGAGGGGCTGCACGTGGCGATCGTGGGCGACGTCCTCCACTCGCGGGTCGCGCGCTCGAACGTGCAGGCGCTCGTGCTCATGGGCGCGCGCGTAACGCTCGTGGGCCCCCCGTCGCTCATCCCGCGCGGAATCGGGGCCATGGGCTGCGAGGTCTCCCACGACATCGGCGCGATCGGGGCCGCGGACGTCGTCTACGTCCTCCGCATGCAGCGGGAGCGGATGCTCGCGGGAGCGAACTACGTGCCCAGCCTGCGCGAGTACACCGCCCGCTGGGGCGTGACGCCCGAGCGGCTGCGTCCGGGCCAGAAGGTCATGCACCCCGGGCCGATGAACCGCGGCGTCGAGATCGACGCGTCCGTCGCCGACGCGGACGAGTCGCTCGTCGAGCGGCAGGTGCGAAGCGGGCTGGTCGTCCGCATGGCCGTCCTCTACGACCTGCTCACGCGCGGCCCGGTGGAGGTCAAGGTCGCCGAGATCGAGGAGGTGGCGTGATGCTGTTCGGCAAGAACGGCCGCAAGGACAGCCTCACGTTCGAGGCCGTCCGCGTCATCGACCCCGGCGAGGGCATCGACGACGTCCTCACGGTGCGGGTCGAAAGGGGTGTCATCTCGAGCCTCGAGCCGGCCTCCGGAGGCAACGGCAAGGTGCTGGCTCCTGCGTTCGTCGACCCGCACGTCCACCTGCGGACCCCAGGCCGCGAGGACGAGGAGGATCTCGCCTCCGGGACGCAGGCCGCGGCGGCAGGGGGCTACTGCGCCGTCCTCGCGATGCCCAACACGGACCCGGTCGTCGACTCCGCGGCGGTGCTCGGCTCGCTGGTCGAGCGTGCGGAAGCCGAGGCCGAGATCCCCGTCGGCTTCCTCGCCGCCATCACGAAGGGTCAGGAGGGCAGCGAGCTCACGGAGATGGTCGAGCTGGCCGAGCGCGGCGCGGCCGGCTTCACCGACGACGGGCGCCCGGTCGTCGCGCCGGGGCTCATGCGGCGGGCGCTCCAGTACGGCGCCGCCGCGAACCGGCCGCTCGCCGTCCACTGCGAGGAGCCGACGCTCTCGCGCGGCGGGCACGTCCACGAGGGCGTCGTCTCGGCCGAGCTCGGCTTCGGGGGCTACCCCTCGGCGGCCGAGAGCGTCATGGTCGAGCGCGACCTCACGCTCGCCGGCTACGAGGAGCGCCCGCTCCACCTGCTCCACCTCTCCGCGCGCGAGTCGGTCGCGGCCCTCCGCCGTGCCCAGGCGGCCGGCGTGGAGGCGACCGCCGAGGTGAGTCCGCATCACCTCTGCCTCACGGAGGAGGCTGTTCGCTCGCTCGACCCGAACGTGAAGATGAACCCTCCGCTCCGGGCGGAGGAGGACCGAGACGCCCTCGTCGAGGCGCTCCGGGACGGGACGATCGGCGCCGTCGCCACCGATCACGCACCGCACGCCCGCCACGAGAAGGAGGTCCCCTTCGAAGAGGCGCCCTTCGGCGTCACTGGCCTGGAGACTGCCTTCGCCGCCCTCTACACGCGCCTGGTCGAGCCGGGGGCGCTGCCCCTCGCGACGCTCCTCGAGCGCCTGAGCGCAGGCCCCGCCCGAATCTACGGCCTCGAGCCGCCGCGTATCGCGGTGGGGGCGCCCGCGAACCTCGTGCTCCTCGACCTGGAGACGACCTGGCGCGTGGGGGGGCGCTTCCGCTCCAAGTCCGCGAACTCCTGGCTCCTCGGCGAGCCGCTTCGCGGCGCCGTCGTCCAGACGGTCGCCGCCGGGAAGGTCGTGTTCGCAGCATGAGCGGCTTCCTCGTCCTCGAGGACGGCACGGTCTTCCCCGGCCGCTCCGTCGGGGCTCTCGACATGGCCTTCGGCGAGGCCGTCTTCACGACGGCGATGACCGGCTACCAGGAGATCGTGACCGACCCGAGCTACGCGGAGCAGCTCGTCACCTTCACCGCGCCGATGGTCGGGAACTACGGCGTCTCGCCCCGCCGCTCCGAGTCGGCGCTGGTGCACGCGCGGGCCGTACTCATGCGGCGCGCGACCGGGGAGGAATGGTCGCGCTGGCTCGCCGGCCACGGCATCGTCGCCCTCGAGGAGATCGACACGCGCTCGCTCGTCCTCCGCCTGCGCGAGGCGGGAGCCATGCGGGCCGCGGCGGTCGCCGGGCAGGCCTCCGTGGAGGAGATTCTCGCGCGCGTGCGCGAGCAGGCCGCGATGGAGGGGCGGGCCCTAGCGGCGGGCGTGTCGACGAGAGAGCCGTACGAGCTCGGAAGCAAGGGCGGGCCTCGGGTGGCCGTCGTGGACTACGGCTGCAAGCGCTCGATCCTCAACCGCCTGAGCACCTGCGGTGTTCAGGCGAAGGTGTTTCCCCACGACACAGACGCCGGCACGATCCTGGCCGAGCGACCAGCCGGAGTTCTGCTCTCAAACGGACCGGGGGATCCCGCGGCCTTGCCGGAGCAGGTCGCCGCCGTCCGCGACCTGCTGGGACGCGTGCCCCTGCTCGGCATCTGCCTCGGGCACCAGCTGCTCGCTCTCGCCGCCGGCCTGTCGACGTTCAAGCTCCCCTTCGGCCACCGCGGCGCCAACCACCCTGTGCTCGAGCTGGCCACGGACCGCGTCCTGGTCACGAGCCAGAACCACGGCTTCGCGGTCGCCGGCGACGGGCCCGCGGTCACGCACGTCTCCCTCTACGACGGGACGGTCGAAGGCATCGCCCTCCCGGACGAGCACGCCCGCTCCGTCCAGTTCCATCCGGAGGCGGGCCCCGGCCCGCGCGACGCCTGGCCCTTGCTCGAGGGCTGGGTCGAGGAGCTCAGGTATGCCCAGGCGGCGTGACCTCCACTCGATCTGCCTGATCGGCTCGGGGCCGATCGTGATCGGGCAGGCGTGCGAGTTCGACTACGCCGGGAGCCAGGCGCTCAAGGTGCTGCGGGCCGAGGGCTATCGCACGATCGTCGTCAACTCCAACCCGGCGACGATCATGACCGACCCGGGCTTCGCCGACCGCACGTACCTCGAGCCGCTCGACCTCGAGGGCGTCTCCGGGGTGCTCACGCGTGAGCGCCCCGATGCGCTCCTGCCGACGCTCGGAGGCCAGACGGCCCTCAACCTCGCTCGCCGCCTGGCGGAGGAGGGCGTCCTCGAGGAGCTCGGCGTCGAGCTCATCGGCGCGTCTCAATCGGCGATCTTCCGTGCGGAAGACCGCGGAGAGTTCCGGGAAACCATGCGGAGCGTCGGACTGCGAGTGCCGGAGTCCACCGTGGTGACGTCGGCGGACGAGGTGCCGGCGAACCTTTCGTTCCCGGTCATCCTGCGTCCGGCGTTCACGCTCGGAGGACATGGCGGCGGGATCGCCCGGTCGAAGCAGGAGCTTCGGCGACTCCTCGACGTGGCCCTCCGGGAGAGTCCGGTAAGCCAAGTGCTGGTCGAGGAGTCGCTCGTAGGCTGGGACGAGTTCGAGCTCGAGGTGATGCGCGATCGCAACGACAACGTCGTCGTCGTCTGCTCGATCGAGAACCTCGACCCAATGGGCGTTCACACCGGCGACTCGGTGACCGTGGCGCCCCAGATGACGCTCTCCGACGAGGGCTACCAGGAGCTTCGCGACGCCGCCGCGAGGGTGATTCGCGCCGTCGGGGTCGAGACGGGCGGCTCCAACATCCAATTCGCGCGCGAGCGCGAGACCGGCGAGCTGCGCGTGATCGAGATG
>DASQWP010000197.1:0-3017 GCA_035640195.1 Gaiellaceae bacterium
ATGGAGCACGTCTCCATCGCGCTCTCGTACGAGCTCGCGACCCGTGAGAACACCGAGGAGGCCCTGCGGCTCAAGGTGCGGCAGGACTTCGCCGCCGCGGACAACCCGGTCAGCCCCGAGCTCTTCGTCGAGCGGAACGGGAAGCTCGTAGTCTTCTGACGTGTCCGGTGTCGGGGCTGCGCCCTCCGCGGAGAACCACGCGTCTCTCGTTGCGCTTCATTTACGGGGTCAGACCCCGTCAGGAGAGCGTCATAGGAATGTCACGTGAGCGGCGTATGGGCCGTCCTCGTCGCGGCCGGGCGCGGCGAGCGGCTCGGCGGCGACCGTCCGAAGGCGTTCGCGCGGCTTGCGGGCCGGCCGCTGCTCGCCGAGAGCCTCGAGCGGCTCGAGCGCTCGGAGTGGGTCGAGGCCATCGTCGTGGTGGCCTCGGAGGGATGGGAGGAGCCGGCCATCCTCCTCTCGGAGGAGCTCGGCGCGGGAAAGGTCCACGCCGCCGTCACGGGCGGCGAGACGCGCGCCGACTCGGTGCGGGCCGGGGTCGCCGAGGTGCCCGACGAGGCCGCAGTCGTCCTCGTCCACGACGCGGCCAGGCCGCTTCTCGGCGACGACGTGATCGAGCGTGTGGTGGGGGCGCTCGGCGACGGCTGGGACGGCGCCGTGCCGGCGCTGCCAGTCGCCGACACTGTCAAGCGCGTCGACGGCGACCAGGTCGTCGAGACGCTGGAGAGAAGCGAGCTCGTCGCCGTCCAGACCCCGCAGGCCTTCCTGGCCGAAGTGCTCCGGCGCGCCGTCTCGGGCGGCGGCGAGGCGAGCGACTGCGCCGCGCTCGTGGAGGCGGCGGGCGGCCGCGTGCGCTGGGTCGAAGGCGACCCCCGGCTCCTGAAGGTGACGACTAGGCAGGACCTGGAGCTGGTCTCGTCGTGGCTGTGAAGGCCGTCGTGTTCGACGTGGGCGAGACGTTGGTCGACGAGACGGGCATGTGGGAGCGGGCCGCCGACGCCGCCGGCGTCCCTCGCTTTACGCTCATGGGCGTGCTGGGCGGGCTGGCCGCCCGCGGGGAGACGCACTCGAAGGCGTGGGAGATCCTCGCTGTCGAGTGGCCGGCCTCTACCTGGACGGCCGATGAGTTCTACCCGGACGCCCTTCCCTGCCTGAGTAGGCTCCGCTCGGGCGGACTGCTCGTCGGCGCGGCCGGGAACATGCCGGCGGAGACCGAGGAGCTGGTGCGAGAGCATGTCGACATCGTGGGGTCGACCGGGCGCTGGGGCATCGAGAAGCCGCTGCCGGAGTTCTTCGGTCGGATCGCAGCCGAGGCCGGCTTTGCCGCCGAGGAGATCGCGTACGTCGGTGACCGCGTCGACAACGACGTCCGGGCGGCCCGAGCCGCCGGAATGGTCGCAGTCCACATCCGGCGTGGCCCGTGGGGCCACCTCCAGCGCGGTGCCGAAGAGGCGCATCTGCGCATCGACTCGCTGGCAGAGCTCCCCGAGGTGCTCGATGGTGTCTGAGCTCCGTGTCGGAATCGGCGTCGACGCGCACGCGTTCAGCGACGAGGCGGCGCTCGTGCTCGCGGGCGTCGACTT
Source organism: Gaiellaceae bacterium (assembly GCA_035640195.1). Classification (GTDB taxonomy): domain Bacteria; phylum Actinomycetota; class Thermoleophilia; order Gaiellales; family Gaiellaceae; genus DASQWP01. The sequence continues at coordinate 1,584 of DASQWP010000197.1, forward strand.
CCCCGGCGAGCCCGGGCTCGCCGGCCACTCTGACGGAGACGTCGTCGCGCACGCGCTCATCGACGCCCTGCTCGGCGCGGCCGGCCTGGGCGACATCGGCGAGCTCTTTCCATCGGGCGACCCGGAATGGCGCGACGCTTCGTCGATCCGCCTTCTGCAGCTGGCCTACGAGGTCGTCAGGGGAGCGGGCTACGAGCTCGTGAACGCGGACTGCGTCCTCGTGGGCGAGAAGCCGCGCATCGCGCCGATGCGGGCGGCCATGGCGGCGCGGCTCGCAGGCGCGCTGGGAGTGGCGCCGGAGCAGATCGCCGTCCGGGCGACGACGACCGACGGCCTGGGCTTCACCGGCCGCGGGGAGGGACTCGCCACGCAGGCGGTGGCACTGCTTCGGCGTCGGTGATCTCGCTCGGCCGCGGAATCCGCGTCCGTTCGTCCACGCAGCGCTCGTGGGCGGCGGCCGGCACCGGGTCCTCCTCGCCCGGCCAGAACACGTAGAGATCGACGCCCGGCTCGGCCACCCGCCGCCCGCAGATGCAGCAGGTGACCTCCCGCGGCTGGTCGAAGGGGAAGACGACTCCGGGCATGCCGATACTCTCGGCCGCAGTCCGCTCACCCTAGCGCACCACCGCCGGTCGCGGACTGCCTTCGGCACGAGGGCTCCTGGCGCGATCGGCTGCGATCTGCGAGGCTCGCCTCTCCGGAAACGGCAGAGGGAGGATCCTCATGCTTGCCAGGATCATCAAGCAGATCCGGGAGGCCATCTGTCGCGCCCTGTGCCCGGATCGGGCAGCCGATGCCTGCTCGAACAGCGACGGGGCGCTCTCCGATGTCTCGTTCATCTTCGTCACGGCCCCGACTGTCGGGGCGCGGGTCTCGAGCGGCTTCACGGCTCGCGGCTGCTCGAGGACGTTCGAGTCCAACGTGCCCTGGCGCCTCCTCGACGCCTCCGGCGCGCAGCTGGCGAGCGGAAGCACCCTCGGCGGGGGCGTGGATGCTTTCGGCCCGTTCAGCTTCACCGTGAGCTATTCGGTCGTCTCCCGCCAGATCGGGCACCTGGAGGTGCTGGAGGACGATCCATCCGGCGGGGAGGGCCGGCCGCCCACCCGGAACGTGCTCCCGCTCGTCCTGAATCCCTAGACGCTCATGGGCCAACTCTTGGCCCATGAGCGTGTGGAGGGGTGTGGGGGAACCGGGAGGTTCCTCTTCGGCATCAAAGAAGGGGGCTCGTGGGGGAAACATGGTTTCCCCCACGGGAGCGAGCCGAAGGCGAGCGACGGTCAGGCGGACTTCGGAAGCGTGAACGAGATCCTCGCGCCGCCCTCGGGGCCGTTCTCCGCCCAGATCCTCCCGCCCTGAGCCTCGACGAGACCGCGGGCGATGGCGAGGCCGAGCCCGGCGCCACCCTTCTCTCGGGTCCGGGCCGGATCGCCGCGC
>DASQWP010000198.1:0-7886 GCA_035640195.1 Gaiellaceae bacterium
AGGGTCGAGGTCGAGGGCGAGCGCACCCTCGTCGAGATCGACGGCGAGACGATCGCCGTGTTCCGCACCGAGGACCGCCTCCATGCCGTCGCCAACGCGTGCCCGCACGAGGGAAATCCGCTCGTCGAAGGGGATGTCCTAGGGGACAGCCTCACGTGCGCCTACCACGGGTGGCGTTTCGATCTCGAAACCGGCGCCTGCCTCGTCGGCGACGAGCCCGTGCGTCGCTACCCGGTCGAGGTGCGAGGCGACGAGATCTGGGTGGCGATCGGCGACTGACTCAGCGGCGGCGGCGCATGCCACGAGGCGGTCCTGTCGGGGTCTGGCGATCCGGGGCTTTCGTCAAGCGCTCGCGCAAGCGTTTCGCCAATCGAGACGCCCAAGCCTCCTAGAGCCGTACGCGGCTCCAGGGAACGCCCGGATCCGGATAGGCGTCCGGGTGGAGCAGGTGGGCGAGCACCTCGGCACCGTCGACGACGCGCGGGCCGGGCCGTGAGAAAGTCGCGTTCGCGTCCACGGCGAACACGCGGCTCTCCTGGCGCGCCGGTGTCCCGAGCAGGTGGGCCGAGAGGTCGAGCGGAACGATCTCCGCGAGGACGCGGTCGAGGTCGAAGCCGCAGGGCGCGAGCACGACGGCGTCGGGCTCGAGCGCGGCCACGTCCGTCCAGCGCATCCGGTGCGAAGGCTCGCCCGACATGCCCGCGACGTCGGTCCCACCCGCGAGCGCGACCACGTCGGGGACCCAGTGCCCCGCCGAGTAGGGCGGCTCGAGCCACTCGGTGACGAAGACTCGAGGCGAGCACTCGACGCCGGCCAGAGCACCGCGGATGCGCTCGAAACGTGCGCGCATCCCCGCCGTGACGTCGTCCGCCGCCGCCTCGACGCCGAGGCGGAGCCCGAGGCCGGTGACGGCGCTGAGGATCCCGTCGAGCGTCGAAGGCGAGAAGTCGAGGACCTCGACGTCGAGCCGCCGCGCGCGGACGGCTTCGGCGACGTCCCCGGCGGGAACGGCGCACACTTCGCAGAGCTCCTGCGTGACGACGACGTCGGCCTCGATGTCCGCCCAGACCTCGTCCTCGATCGCGTAGAGCGGACGACCGTTTCCGGCCTCCTCCGTCACGGCGCGATCGATCTCGGCGCTCCCCAGGTCTCCCGTCTGGACGAGACTGGCCGTCATTCGCGGTCGCGTGGTCGCCTCCGGCGGCCAGTCGCACTCGTGCGTGACTCCGACGACGCTGTCGCCGAGCCCGAGCGCGAAGAGCACCTCCGTGGCCGCTGGCACGAGCGAGCAGATTCGCACCGGCCCAGAGTACCCGCGCCTACCTGGGGATGAAGCTGATCCGCCCGTTCGACTCGAGGACCGCCCAGCGGACGCCGTCGAGCGACGGAATCTGCTGGAGGCGCGCCTCGGCGGCGATCTCCTCGGGCGTCATGCGCTCCCGCCGCAGGTTCTTCTCGATCAGATTGCCGTCCTCCACGAGCACGAGCGGCTCGGCCTCGAAGAGCGAGCGTACGCGCCGCACGCGGAAGACGAGGTAGGAGACCCCGACCGTGAGGAGCGCGAACGTCCCGGTGGCGAGCACGAGGCCCGTGAACGAGTAGTCGCTCTGCGTCACGCCCTGCTGGATCAGGTCGCCGACGACGATGAGGAGGATGAGGTCGAACGGCTCCATCTTGCTGAGCTCCCGGCGGCCGATCAGCCGCGTGACGAGGAAGACGAAGACGAAGGCGAAGAAGGCTCGGACGACGATGTCCACGGCGCTCAGGGAAAGATGGTGACCGTGCGGTCGACGGAGACGAGAGCCGTGTCGCCGTCGTAGAGGCCGACGTCCTGGGAGCGGCGGCCCACGTTCGTGGGGTTGACCTGGAACTGCATGTAGAGGACGAGGGTCTCGCCGGCCGCGAGCTCACCGAAGGAGAGGGCCAGCCGTCCGTCGCGGCTGGTCTCCTCCGTCGGAGCCGGCTCGATCGTGTTGATGTGCATCGACTCGAGCCAGCCACGGTCGAGGACGAGCGTGGCGTTCTCGATCGCGGCCGTGGCCCGCACCGTGAAGCGGCCCTGGTAGAAGAGACCGCCGCGGAGGTTCAGGGGCGCAGTCACCTCGAGGTCGGCGGCGGCGGCGCTCGCGCTCGACGCCCGCTGCGTCTGGCCGAACACGCCGAGTAGAGCCGCGACCGCGACGGCGGTCAGAAGAACGAACAGGGTCCGCCGCGCGATCAGCTCGATCCGGTTGGGGGAATCCCTGTTGCGCGCGAGCGTGAGGAAGGCGGGTGGATTCGCCACGGCCCACGTGTTCGGGAGTGCGGGGCGGGCTCCTTCCGGTGCAGCCGTGAGTGCGCCCGGCACGATTCGAACGTGCGACCTCTGCCTCCGCAGGGCAGCGCTCTATCCCCTGAGCTACGGGCGCCCGGGAGACGTCAGTGTAGCGGGCGCGCGGTTGCTTCACCCAGGCGGAGCTCGGCGTCCGCCGGCACCGCCGTGCGGACGTAGGCGAGCGCTACGATCGCGCCGTCGGAGCGTGCGGCGCTCGTCAGGCGACCGACCGTCTTGCCCTCGTAGACGAGCTCGGCGTCCGCTTCCGGCAGCTCGTCGGCTTCGAGGCGGAGCACGCGCAGACCCCGGTTCGCGTGCCCGCGGTAGTGGAGGCGCGCGATCGGCTCCTGGCCCGGGTAGCAGCCCTTCGTCAGGCTGACGGCCCGCTCGACGAGGCCGGCTTCGGCCGGCAACACCCGCTCGTCCACCTCCTTCCCCCACGCCGGCGTCCCGGCCTCGATGCGCATCACCTCGAGCTCGGCCTCGTCGAGCGTCGGCTGGAGAGCGGCGTCGAGAACCTCGACCGCGGGCTCGCCGTAATCCTCGTTCGGAATCCCTTCGGCGGCGGCGTCGAAGACGAGCGTCGAGGTGTGCTCCTCGAGCTCGATCTCGGCCTTCGCGGCGAAGCGCGTCCGGATGAGATGATCGCGCACGACCTCGCCCAGCTCCGGTTCCGTCAGGATGAGGAAGTCATCCTCGTTTCGGCGCAGCACCCGGAGCGGCGCGATGACGCGCGCCTTGGCGGTCAGGAGAAGCGCGTCGCAGGAGCCGCCCACCTCGAGCGTCGCGACGTCGTTCGAGACCATGCGCTGGAGGTAGCCGAGGGCCTCCGGGCCGGCAACCCGGACGAAGGCGCGAGGACGATTCGCGACGGCTGCCTGCATTCCTCCAGTGTAAGCCGATCGCCCCTATACTCCTCCGGTCGTCCAGACGATAGGGGGAAAGCTCATGAGACGACTCGCCTTCGCGACCGCGCTGTGCGCGCTCGCGACTCTTGCACTGGCGGGCCCGGCGCTCGCCGACGTCAAGATCACCGACCAGGCGTACGTCCGGCATGACGGCGGAACGGACGAGACGATCGCGTCGTGCTCGGTGAACAACCGCCAGCAGAACGAGCCCGCCGCCAGCGTGGCACCGCACGATCCGTCCCTCATGACGGCCGGGGCGAACGACTACTGTCCCGTGCCCACGACGGGAGACACATGGGCGGGCTTCTACTACTCGTCGGACGCCGGGTCGAGGTGGACGAACAGCCTGCTGCCCGGCTATCCGACCGACACCTCGGCCGAGGGGCAGGCCTCGCCGCTCCACGGCTTCGTGACGTCGGCCGGCGACCCGGTGCAGGAGTGGGACCGCTTCGGTCACGCCTACTACGCCGGCATCGCCTTCAACCGCACTCAGCCGGCGAACGGCTCGATCTGGCTTGCCCGCTACTCATGGCAGGCCGGCCCGACTCCGGACTACGAGTTCACGACGATCGTGTCGCGGGGCGCTTCGAGCCCGCTCTTCATCGGCAACTTCGAGGACAAGGTGCAGCTCGGGGTCGACGACGGGGTGGAGAGCCCGCACTCGGGCAACGTCTACCTCTGCTGGGCGCGGTTCAATGCGAACCAGAACGCGAACCAGATCTTCTTCGCCCGCTCGACCGACGGCGGCCGGACGTTCTCGCTCAGGCGGCTCAACCGCACCGTCGTCGGGAGCCAGTTCTGCGACATCGCGGTGACGAAGAACGGGCACGTGTACGTGGCGTGGCGGCAGTTCGAGGCCACCCGTGCCGGCGAAACCCAGGACAACGCGGTCGTGTTCGTCAAGTCGACGAACGGCGGCAGGTCGTTCACCGCGCCTGAAGTAGCCGCCGAGTTCATCCCTTGGGATCTCATCGACGAGTACGGCGATCCTGCCGCCGCCGCGCAGGCCCGCTTCGAAGCCTGCCTCGCGGCCGACTCGACGCCGGGAACGTGCCGTGCTCCCGAGCCGCGCATACCGGCGCGGGACTGCGGCGACGGACCCTTCCAATGCGAGTCCGGCTACGTCTTCCACCGCCAGGCAAGCCAGGTACGGATTACGGCCGACCCGACTGCCGCGGGCAACCCGGACGCCGTCTACGTCGTGTACGACGCGACCGTGCCCGGTACCGAGACTCCCACGGGCACGAGCTTCGGGACGGTCGTCTCGGGCATCGGAAGCCAGGGCTCGATCTACTTCATCAAGACGACAGACGGCGGCGCGAGCTGGACCGCGCCCACACGTGTCGACCCGCAGGCGAAGGGCCATCAGTTCTTCGCCGACATCGACGCCAACTCGGGCTCGCTCCATGCGGTCTGGCAGGACAGCCGGGCCGACTGCTCGAGCGGCCCGCCGGACACGGCCTCGGGCGGCGACTTCCGCACGGTTCCGTTCGCGAACCAGTGGGTGCCCGAGAATCCGCCCGGAGGCGTCAACTGCGAGGGCGTTCCCGGCTCGGACACCGCCGGCCTCGTCAGCGTCTACGCGACGTCATCGGACGACGGCGCAAGCTGGGGCACCGAAGTCGTGTCAGAGCCAGGCGTCCTCACGATGCCGCAGTACGAACAGTTCGGTTTCCGGGACGTGCCGTTCTTCGGCGACTACAACTACGTCGCCGCGTCCGGCTCGACGGTGCTGATGGACTGGACCGACCAGCGCGACACCGTTCCGGGCGTCGACGAGCGTTATCCCGTGGACGGCGTCGACGGCTTCGACGTATTCAACTGCCTCGACCCGGAGACGGGCGAGGATCCGTGCGCGAACGACGGCGGACTCGACCAGAACATCTACGGGTTCGTGGTCGACTAAGCGCGCGAGTCTTCCATGCAAAGAAGCAGAAGGGCCGGCTGTGCCGGCCCTTCTGCTGTGCATCCTTCATTAGAGAAGGGGGCGCACTGGGGAAACGGTTTCCCCCGTGACCTCCTACATCATGTCGGGCATGCCTCCCGGCATTCCGGCGGCGGCCGGCTGCTTCTCCGGCGCCTCCGCCACGACCGCCTCGGTCGTGAGGATGTTCTTCGCGATCGACGCAGCGTTCTGGAGCGCCGAGCGCGTCACCATGGTCGGGTCGATGATCCCGGCCTTCACGAGGTCCTCGTACTGGCCGGTCTCGACGTTGAGGCCGTGACCCTTGGTGCCCGTGCGGATCTTGTCGACCACGATCGAGCCTTCCAGGCCCGCGTTGTCGGCAAGCTGCCGGATGGGGTCCTCGAGGGCGCGGGCGACGATGTTGGCCCCCGTGCGCTCGTCGCCCTCGAGCGAGTCGAGCTTGATCGCCTTGCCGGCGTTCAGGAGCGCGACTCCGCCGCCGGGGACGATGCCCTCCTCGAGGGCGGCCCGGGTGGCCTGGAGCGCGTCCTCGACCCGGTGCTTCTTCTCCTTCATCTCGGTCTCGGTGGCCGCGCCGACCTTGATGACGGCGACCCCGCCGGCCAGCTTGGCGAGACGCTCCTGCAGCTTCTCGCGGTCGAAGTCCGAGTCCGTGGTCTCGATCTCCGACTTGAGCTGCTTGATGCGGCCCTTGATGGCCTCCGAGTCGCCGGCGCCGTCGATGATCGTCGTCGTGTCCTTGTCGACGACCACCTTGCGGGCGCGGCCGAGCTGCGAGAGCTTCGTGTTCTCGAGCTTGAGGCCCATCTCCTCGGTGATCACCTCGCCGCCCGAGAGGATGGCGATGTCCTCGAGCATGCGCTTGCGGCGGTCGCCGAAGCCGGGCGCCTTGACGGCGACGGCCGTGAACGTGCCGCGCAGCTTGTTGACGACGATCGTGGCCAGCGACTCGCCCTCGACGTCCTCCGCCACGATGAGGAGCGGACGACCGGCCTGGATGACCTGCTCGAGCACGGGCAGGATGTCCTTGACCGCGCCGATCTTCTGGTTCGCGATGAGGATGTACGGGTCGTCGAGCACGGCTTCCATGCGCTCGGCGTCCGTGATCATGTACGGGGACAGGTAGCCCTTGTCGAACTGCATGCCCTCCGTGAACTCGAGCTCGAGGCCGAACGTCTGGCCCTCCTCGACGTTCACGACGCCGTCCTTGCCGACCTTCTCGATCGCGTCGGCGATGACGTCCCCGATCTCGCGCTCGCGCGACGAGATGCTGGCGACCCGGGCGATGTCCTCCTTGCCTGAGATCTCCTTGGACTGCTTCTTCAGGTCCTCGACCACGGCGTCGACCGCACCCTCGATACCTCGCTTGAGGCCCATCGGATTGGCGCCGGCGGCGACGTTCTTGAGGCCCTCCCGCACGATCGCCTGGGCCAGGACGGTCGCCGTCGTCGTGCCGTCGCCGGCGACGTCGTTCGTCGACGTCGCGACCTCGCGCACGAGCTGGGCGCCCTGGTTCTCGAACGCGTCCTCGACCTCGATCTCGCGTGCGATCGTGACGCCGTCGTTCGTGATGGTGGGGGCGCCGAACTTCTTGTCGAGCACGACGTAGCGCCCCTTGGGGCCAAGGGTGACCTTGACCGCGTCGGCGAGGATGTTGACGCCGCGCTCGAGCGCGCGCCGCGCGTCCTCGTTGAAGAGAAGCTCCTTGTGAGCCATTCAGTTCCTTCCTTTCCTGGCTAGGCGGCTGCGCCCGCCATCTCCTTCTTCTTGGACTTCTTCGTCGTCGATGCGATGACCTTGGCGAGCACGTCCGACTCGCGGAGGATCAGGTAGTCCTCGGTGCCGAGCTTGATCTCGGTGCCGCCGTACTTGGAGAAGATGATCTCGTCCCCCTCCTCCAGGTCCATCTTGATGTACTCGCCGTCCTCGTCCCGCGGGCCCGGGCCGACCGCGAGCACACGCCCGCGCTGCGGCTTCTCCTTGGCCGTGTCGGGAAGGACGATGCCGCTGACCGTGGTCTCCTCCTCCTCGAGCGCCTCGACGATGAGCCGGTCGCCCAGTGGCTGCAGATCCATCCAGCACTCCTCCCTATCCATCGGGGTTTTACCGATCTTCCTGGCACTCCGTTAGCCCGAGTGCCAGAGGGCATCCTAGCGGATGTGCCTCGCCGGGATCAAGGACGTTCTGGCACTCCGACGGCCCGAGTGCCGAGGAGCGCGCGGCGGCTGAGCGCAGCGAGGGTGGCGAGGCAGACGGCGGCCATGAGCGCGTAGGGCAGCGCGTCGCCCGCGGCGTCCGCGAGGGCGCCGCCGAGGGCGGGGCCGACGGAGTTGCCTCCGCCCCAGGCGGCGTTCATGAGCCCGAAGGCGAGCCCCTGCGCGAGGCCGATCCGCTCGGCGCCGTCGGAGAGGAGCGCCATCGCCGGCGCCCAGAAGGCGCCGAAGGAGATGGCGGCGGCGACCACCAGAGCCGTGACCGCAGCCGGGCGATCGGCGAGGGCCAGCGCGACCGTGACGGCGATCGACGCCGTGAGGGCCAGGCGGACGGGCAGCAGGCGGCCACGCCGGTCGGAGAAGCGACCGAGGAGCGGCGCGACGAACACCTCGATCGCCGCCGCCCCGACGAAGACCGCGGCGATGGCCGCGGCGCTCCAGCCCGCCCGGTCGAGCTCGAGCGGGACGAGGACGGCGACGACGCCGAAGAGGAGAGCGGGCAGGACCATGAGCCATAGCCCGCC
>DASQWP010000199.1:0-4089 GCA_035640195.1 Gaiellaceae bacterium
CCGCAGCCGCGACCGCGAGCAGGCGAAGCAGGACGACTCGGACCACCGCCAGGTAGACATGTCGAAGCAGGACAGCTCACACAGCTCGCGCGACAGCAGGTCGAGGGACGGCTCGAAGCACGAGAAGGACCACACCCGAGCCCACGAGAGCGGCAACGGGAAGAAGAAGGGCCACGGGAAGCACCACTAACGGATCAGCGCGCCGGCCGCCGTAGCAATCATGCAGTCGGTTCATGCGCTGGCTTCTCCTCCTCGCCGCTGCGGGCCTCGGGCTCGGCCTCGCCGTCGTGGGGCTCGCCCTGCTCGGGGACGGGGAAGCCGCGGAGCTCCTCCCGGACCTCGATCAGGCGGCCCCGTCGGCCATCTCGGTCGTCCGGGAAGGCGACACCTACCGGCTGACGTTCGCCTCCGCGGTCGACAACGGGGGGCGGGGACCGTTGCTCATCGAGGGGAGCCGGCCGGATCGCTCCACGCCGACGATGACGGTGCGCCAGGTCGTGCGTCGCGAAGACGGCTCCGTACGTCTCCACGCGACGCCGGACCGCATGCGCTACGTGCGCTCGGAGACGCATGCGCACTGGCACCTGCTCGGCTTCGAGAGCTATGAGCTCCGGGAGGCGCCGGGCGGTGCGCTCGTGAGCCCAGACCGCAAGACCGGGTTCTGCCTCGGCGACCGCTACGACACCCATGCGAACACCCGCCTCGAGGGCGAGCCGGAGGACGCCGTGTGGACGGAGGAGTGCGGACGGGACGAACCGAACCTGCTTGCGATCCGCGAGGGCATCTCGCCTGGCTACGGCGACGACTACGTCCCCGAGCTCGAAGGGCAGTACGTGGACGTCACGAGCGTGCAGCCCGGGCGCTACGTGCTCGTCCACCGGGCGAATCCCGAGCGGACGCTCGAGGAGAGCGACTACGGGAACAACGCCGCCTCGGTCCTCCTGGAGCTACGCCGCCCGGCAGGAGAGATTCCGACGATCCAGGTTCTCGCCCGCTGTCCGCAGACGGACCGGTGCGACTCCTGAGCCGGAACCTTTCCGCCGGGTCCGGTGTAGGAGGAGAAAGGACGAGGAGGCCCGACCATGCGACGGTTCCTGGCAATGCTCTGTCTGGCGGCACTCGGCGCGGGCGCGCTCGCGGGCGCGGCACTCGCCAAGGAAGGGGGCATCGAGCTCGCCTCCCTTCCGGTCGGGTTCGAAGCCGGAGAGCCGTGGAAGACGACCATCCTGCTCCGCGGAGAAGTGCCGGCCGGCGACCCCGGGCTCAGGATCCATCACGTCGAGAGCGGCCGCGCGCTGACCTTCACGGCGAAGCCCACGAAGAATCAGCGGGCGCGCCGGGTCGACGTCGTCTTCCCCGAGGGCGGCCTTTGGAACGTGGAGGTGTTCGGCAGCGTCGACGGGCGCGCCTACGCGGTCGAGGCTGGACCCTTCCGCATCGGCGGGCCGACGGTGACGAAGGCCCCGTCGCAGGCAGCCACGGTGTCCGCGGGTTTCCCCGTCTGGCCCACGGTCGGCGGAGCGCTGGGGCTCGTCCTGCCGGCGGCCGCCGGAGCCGCACTCTTCCTCCGGCGGCGACACGGACATTAAGCTCCGGTTACGAGAAGCCGCCTGAGCTTGTGACACGGGGAGCGGCGCCGATACAACGAACTCAATCAAGTTCGTGACAGCGCAGCGCCCGTGTTCGAGCCCATCATCGACCTCCTCAACTCGCGCACGCCCCTCTACCCGCCGTGGGGGCGCGTCGCCGTCATCGTCGGGCTCTTCGCGGTCGCCTGGCTCGTCGCACGCTCGAGCGCCTTCCTGGCCCGCCACATCCTCGCCTGGCACGACCGCAGGCACAGCGAAAGCGACCTCGAGGCGACCGGGAAGATCGCGAACATCAAGCGGCGCGAGACGCTCGTCGGCGTCATCCGCACCGGTATCGCCTACACCGCGTTCGGCGCAGCTGCGGTTCTCTCGGTCGGCCAGCTCACCGGCGGGGTCGACCGCCTGACCGCCATCGCGGGCGCCTCGTTCGCGGTCATCGTCTCCGGCTTCGCCGCTCAGCGCGTCCTCGTCGACCTGCTGGCCGGCCTCATGATGTTCGTCGAGCGCTGGTTCTCGGTCGGCGACACCGTGGTCATCCACGCCGGCTTCGAGCTCCAGGGCGTCGTCGAGGACGTCTCCCTGCGCCGCACGCGCCTGCGAGCCCTGAACGGCGAGGTCATCCAGGTCCACAACTCGCAGATCACGGCCGTTCGCGTGCTCCCGCGCGGAGTCAAGGAGCTCGCCGTCGAGCTGTTCGTCACCAAGCGCGACCCGGGCGAGAAGCTGGTCAGGGACGTAGCGGAGATCCTGCCGGAAGGCCCCACGACCTTCGTGCGTCGCCCGGGGATCGACCGGGTGGACGAGCTCGCGCACAACCTCACGCGCATCCGGGTGCACGCGACGGTCGCTCCCGGCCGCGAGTGGCTGGCGGAGGGCTTCTTCACCGACCTGCTGCGCCAGCGAGCGGCGGAGGGGCTCATCGTCCACGGTCCCGTCGTGCTCGCCGTGGACGAGCGGGCCACCTGGAGCTACGCGCGCGCGAGCGCGGCTACGCGCACGCGATTCCGCCGCCACCCGCTGGCCGAGCAGGCCGCCGCGCGCAGCCTCTAGCGCGGCTCCGTCGCCTGCGTGGGCCCGCCCGCCGCCCGAGCGCTCGTTCGTCACGGCCGGCGGCGTGCACCGGGCCCGACTGTTTCGCGAGTGGGCACGATTCTGATAGCGGCGGCCGCTCCGGCGGCCTAGCTTCGAGGTGCGATGCGCATCCGTCGCCTGGCGCTCGTCGCCCTTGCCGCCTTCGGCGTCGCGGCCTGCGGAGGCACCGACGAGCAGTCCGAGCCCGCGACGACGGCGCCGAGCGGCCCTGTGGTCGTGGCCAAGATCCCGACCGGCGAGCTCAGCCGCCCCTGCGCCGAGGTGGAGGGCTTCGGCTCACTCTGGGTCACGAACTACGGCTCCGGCGAGCTCCTCCGCATCGACCCGGAGCGCAACGAGGTCGCAGAGAGCGTCGACGTCGGTGCGACGCCGTGTGGCCTCGCGGTCGGAGCAGGCAGCGTCTGGATCAACGCGTACGGCACCGACGCGGTCGAGCGCGTCGACCCGGAAACGCTCGAGGTCGAGTCCATTCCGGTGGGGACGGACCCGTTCGACGTCCTCTACGCCGCCGAGTCCGTCTGGACCACGAACAACGTGGACGGCACCGTCTCCCGCATCGACCCGGCCACGAACCGCGTCGTCGCGACGATCGAGACCGGCCCGGGGCCGGCCGGGCTGAGCGAGGCGGCCGGAGCCGTCTGGGTGGGATCGAACGGAACGGACGAGATCTTCCGGATCGACCCCGCCACGAACGAGGTCACCACGGTGCCCGTCGGCAAGGCCGCGCCCGCCTGGCTCGCCGCGTCGGACGACGCCGTCTGGGTCTCGAACGTGCAGGACGGCTCGGTCTCGCGGATCGACCCGGCTACCAACGAGGTCGTGGCGAACGTCGAGGTGGGCCCGCAACCGTGCGACGGCGTCGTCGGCCCGGACGGGCTGGTCTGGATCCCGAACCGCGGCGACGGGACGATCTCCGTGATCGACCCCGAGACGAACGCGGTCACCGAGACGCTCCGCGTAGGGCCCACTCCCTTCGTGCTCAACGTCGGCTTCGGCGACGTCTGGGCGGCGAGCTGGGGCGGCGCCGACGTCTGGCGCATCCGGCCCGGGCCGCCGAGGGCGTGAGGCCGAACGCCTGCCTGAAACTCGACGTCAGATGGCTGTGGCTCACGTAGCCGAGCTCGTGGGCGAGCGCGGAGACGCGCGTCCCCGGGTCGGCGAGGCGCTCGAGGGCCACTCGGAGCCGCAGCTGGTTCCGGTAGCCGTGCAGCGAGAAGCCGGTCTGGGCCCGGAAGACCCGCGCTAGGTGGTACTTCGACGTGCAGAGCGCGGACGCGATCTCGGCCAGCGTGAGCCGCTCGCCGAGCTGCTCGCCGAGGAGCTCCTTCGCCTCGTCCGCGAGGTTGCGATGAGCCGCCGAGGTCGACCGCCGACGCGGCCTGGTCCGCCGGCCGTGAAAGGCGCGGGC
>DASQWP010000200.1:0-4149 GCA_035640195.1 Gaiellaceae bacterium
TCTCGGGGATCTCGATCTCGCCTGCGATCACCCGCTCGGCCTGCGCCATCGTCTCGTCGATGGCCTCCTGCGGCGCGTTCGGCGAGAACTCGCCGAGCCCGACGCCGTCCTCCGCGAGGCCGAATGTCGTCACGCCGCCGCCTTCGAAGGCGTCGTTCACGACCGATTCGATCGTCGAGAACACGGCCACGTCCACCCGCTTGAGCGCGCTCGTGAGGACGTGCTCGCCGAGGAACCCCTGGTCGGCGTCCACGCCGATGCCCCAGACGTCCCGCTCCTGGGCCGCGTCGAGCGCGCCGAGGCCGCAGCCGCCGGCGACCTGGAACACAACATCCGAGCCGTTGGCGATCTGGTCGAGCGCGACCTCCTTGCACCTCGCCTGGTCGACGAAGTCCTGCGAGTAGCCGTTGAGCGTCTGGACGTCGGGATTCGCGTCCGCCGCGCCCTTCTGGTACCCGGCGATGAAGCGGTCGACGGGCGGGATCTTCAGTCCGCCCACGCTCGAGATCGTGTTGCTCTCGGTCACGAGCCCCGCCAGGTAGCCCGCGAGGTACCCCGTCTCCTGCTCCTTGAAGAGGAGGCCCTGGAGGTTGGGCAGCTCGCACGAGTTCGTCTCCTCGCATCCCTCTCCGCCGTAGGCGGCGTCGATGATGGCGAAGTTCGTCTCGGGGAACTCCTCCGCGGCCGTGTGGGTAGCCTCGGCCATGAGGAAGCCGACCGAGACGATCAGGTCGAATCCTTCGTCAGCGAGCGTCGAGAGGTTCGGGATGTAGTCCGCGTCGGACTGGGACTCGAGCACCCGGATCTCGACTCCGAACTCCTCCGCGGCCTGCTCGAGGCCCTGGTTGGCCAGCGAGTTGAACCCGCGGTCGTTCAGGCCGCCGATGTCGGTGACGAGCCCGACCTGGATGTCGGAGCCCGGCGCCTCCTCGGTCGTGTCGGTGGCGCCTGTCGCCTCTTGGCCCACGTCTCCGTCGTCCCCTTCGTCGTCCCCGCCGCAGCCGGCCGCGACGGCGAGCAGCAGCGTGACGAGGAGAAGTAGGAGCAGAGGCAGCTTTCGCTGTACGTTCACGGAACCTCCCTTTTCGCCCATGCAGTCGAGTGGTCGCCGGATGCTAACCCTCCGGCCGACCCTTTTCTAGGACGGTGGGACGGTCCTGTTCGTTAGGAGGGAACCTGCGTGAGCACCCGCTCGAGGTCGCCCTCCCCCACCAGCACGCGCCGCGGCTTCGAGCCCTCGTACCCGGAGATGATCCCGCGTCGCTCCAACATGTCGATCAGGCGCCCGGCGCGGGTGTAGCCGACGCGCAGGCGGCGCTGGAGGAGCGAGACGGAGGCCGTCTGCGTCTGGACGACGATCTCGATGGCGCGGTCGAGGAGCGGGTCCTCGTCCGGGTCGAAGTCCTCGTCTCCCTCTTCCCCGTGACCCACGGGCTCCGGCGCCTCGAGCAGCGACTCGTCCAGGTCCTGCTCGCGCTGGCTGCGGGCCTGCTCGACGAGGAGGGCGATCTCGTCCTCGGTGACGAAGGCGCCCTGGACACGCTGGAGGCGCGACGTGCCGAGCGGCTTGAAGAGCATGTCTCCCTGGCCGAGGAGGCTCTCGGCGCCACCGCCGTCGAGGATCACGCGGCTGTCCGTCTGGCTCGAGACGGCGAAGGCGATCCGGGAGGGCACGTTCGCCTTGATCATGCCCGTGATCACGTCCACCGAAGGGCGCTGCGTGGCCAGCACGAGGTGGATCCCGACGGCGCGCGACTTTTGCGCCAGGCGGATAACGGCGTCCTCGACCTCCTGGGGAGAGACCATCATCAGGTCGGCGAGCTCGTCGATGACGACGAGCAGGTAGGGAAGCGTCTGCTCGCCGCGCTTCCTGAGCGCCCGGTTCAGCTCCGGGAGGTTGCGGGCGCGGGCGAGGCTCATGCGCTCGTAGCGGCGGTCCATCTCGGTGAGGACGTTGGCGAGAACGGCGGCGGCGGCCTTGGGGCTCGAGACGACGGGCGTGAGCAGGTGCGGGATCGACTCGTAGAGGCCGAGCTCGACGCGCTTGGGATCGACGAGGATCATGCGCAGGTCGTCCGGCGTCGCGCGGAGCAGGATCGAGCAGAGCATCGTGTTGATGCAGCCAGACTTTCCGGAGCCGGTCGTTCCCGCGATGAGGATGTGCGGCATGCGGGCGAGGTCGGCCCAGACCGACGCCCCGGAGATGTCCTTTCCGAGCCAGACAGAGAGGGGGCTGGCGTTCTGGGGCAGCTCGTCGAAGATGTCCCCGAGCGTGACGACGTTGGGAGCGAGGTTGGGGACCTCCACGCCGACCGCCTGCTTGCCAGGGATCGGCGCGAGGATGCGGATCTCCGTCGTGGCGAGCGCGTAGGCGAGGTCGTCCTTGAGCGCGGTGACCTTGCCCACCTTCGTCCCGGGCGCGAGCTGGAGCTCGTAGCGCGTGACGCGCGGCCCGACGACCTGGCCGACGAGGGTGGCGTCGATCCCGAAGTTCGAGAGCGCCTGGAGAAGCGCCTCCGCCGTCCGCTCGGCGGCCTTGCCCGGCTGGCTCTCGTGGGGGCGCGAGCGCCTGAGCACGCCCGGGTCCGGAAGCCGGTAGCCGGCGTGCTCGCTCGTGGGCGGGTCGAAGAGCGTCGGCTCCTGCTCGGGCAGCTCGGGCTCGGGCGTCTCGTCCGCCGCCTCCGCGAGCTGGTCGACGAGGACGGGGTGCGTGGCGGGGGCGTCGCTCACTACGTCGGGATAGGCCTGCTCGCCGTCCACCGGCGGCGTCTGCGGAAGTGCCGGCGGCTCCTCCACCGGGATGCGGACGAGGTCGACCGTGCGGCGGGCGGCCGCGGCAGTGTCGCGGGCGACGCGGGCCGAGCGCCGCAGGATCGCCCCGAGCGAGGCGCCGGTGAGGAGGAGGGCGCCGGCCCAGAGGAGGAAGAGGCCGAGGATGAAGCTGCCCGTACCCCCGAGCAGGCGGCCGAAGACGGCGTCGAAGGCCTGCCCGACGCTCCCTCCCCGCTCGTCGCCGAGCAGGATCATCACGCCGGTCGACGCGAGGACGAGGCCTGTGCGGAAGGGCTTGACGTCGACGAGCGACGCCCGCGCGATCATGAGGCCGCCGAGGACCACGAGGACCACCGGCACGCCGACCCGTGCGGAGCCGACGAGCGCGTCGAGGCCCTCGTCGATCTTCTCCCCCACGATCCCGCCCGAGCCGTCCAGCCACGTCACGAAGGCGAGGAAGAGCCCCAGGCAGAAGAGCCCGAGCCCGAGCAGCTCGTGGTGCTGGTGCTGCGCCCGCCCTCGGCGCGCGCGCTTCGTCTTGCGGACGCGCGCGGGCGACTTCGGGCGAAGGCGAGACGAACGCTTCTTCGGCGCCATGGCCCTGCCGTTTTCGCGGGCCGCCCGTTCCCTCCTCCTACGAGAGCTTGTGTTTCACAGGCACAAGCTCGTTCGTCCTGCGCTAGAGCGGGTTCGGTCCTCGCCGGCCCGTGGGAGCTTTGTGCGCGAGAAACACAAGCTGCGGCGGCTCAAAGGAAGGCGAGCCGTGTGGTGAGGAGCTCCAGGAACGCCTCGGAGTCGACCTCCACGCCGACGTGGGCGTTCGGCTCGTTCCCCGTCCGGCGCCAGAGATCGACGACTGTGCGGCCGCGGCAGAGCTCCGACTCCGTCTCGATCTCGACGTGCCGCTCGAGCGTCTCCACCAGCCCGGGCCGCAGGACGTGCGCCACGGCGACCGCGTCGTGGATCGGAGAGCCCTCGAAGCCGTACGTCTCCGCGTGAAAGCGGTGGTAGAAGCCGAAGAGGTCGGCGACGAGCTCCCCCACGCGGCCCGTCTTCCGCAGCTTCTCGGCGTGGGCCGGGGTGAAGAGCGCCTTGTGCGTGACGTCGAGGCCGATCATCGTCACGTCGAGGCCGCTCCGGAAGACGCGCCAGGCGGCCTCGGGGTCCCACCAGATGTTGAACTCCGCAGCCGGCGTCACGTTTCCCTCCGCGATCGAGCCGCCCATGAGGACGACTCGCTCGATGCCCTCGGCCGCTTCCGGATGGCGAGCCAGGAGGAGGGCGACGTTCGTGAGCGGCCCGGTCGGGACGAGCGTGACGGGGCCGGACGCGGCCGCGATCTGCTCAGCCAGGAAGTCCACGGCATGCTGCTCGACG
>DASQWP010000201.1:0-5434 GCA_035640195.1 Gaiellaceae bacterium
GCGGAAGGGGCGCAGGATCTCCGAGAGCGGCCGGCCCTTCTTCGACACGAGCTCGAGCATCAGGAGGGCGGGGACCGTCCCCGAGTCGGCCTGGCTGAACTCGCGGAAGTAGTAGTGGCCCGAGACCTCGCCGGCGAAGGCGGCGTCGACCTCGCGCATGCGGTGCTTGATGAACGCGTGGCCGACGCGGTTGGCGAGGGCCGTGCCGCCGGCCCGCTCGACGACGTCGCGCACCGCCCAGCTCGCCCGCACGTCGTAGATGATCGTCGCACCCGGCTCCTTCTCGAGGATCGACTCGGCGAGAAGCGCCGTGACGAAGTCCCCGGCGACGAACTCGCCCGTGTCGTCCACGAAGAAGCAGCGGTCGGCGTCCCCGTCGAAGGCGATCCCGAGATCGGCGCCTTCCTCGCGGACCTTGCCGACGATGAACTCCCGGTTCTCCTCTAGGAGCGGGTTCGGCTCGTGGTTCGGGAAGCTCCCGTCCGGCTCGAAGAAGCAGCGGACGGCATCGACCGGCAGCCGCTCGAGGAGCGGTGAGAGCATCACGCCGGCCATGCCGTTCGCGCCGTCGAGGACGACGCGCAGCGGCTTGACCGCGCCAGGGTCGATGAAGGACATGACCTTCTCGACGAAAGCCGGATAGATGTCGACCGTCCGGGACATGCCGGGGTCAGACCCCGGCATGTCCGAGAGGGCCATGGCGCGGTCGCGGATCTCCAGCAGCCCCGACTCGCCGCCGACGGGAAGAGCTCCCCGGCGGACGATCTTCATCCCGGTGTACTCCTTGGGGTTGTGCGAGGCGGTGACGGCGATCCCCCCGTCGAGGCCGAGCTCGCCGACCGCGAAGTAGACCATCTCGGTGCCGACCATCCCGATGTCGACGACCTCGGCACCGCCCTCGGTGGCTCCGCGCATCAGCGCCTCGGCCATGGAGGGGGACGAGAGGCGCATGTCGCGGCCGACCGCGATCCGCTTCGGCTCGAAGTGCTCAACGTAGGCGCGCCCGATCGCGTAGGCGCCCTCCTCGTCCAGTTCGGCCGGGTAGATCCCGCGGACGTCGTACGCTTTGAAGACCTTCGGGTCTAGGGCCATGCGTCGGCAGGCTACTCCTGCCAGAACACCCCGTGGTCGTCGTACGTGAACTCGAGGCGGCGGCCCTCGGGGTCCCGCACGAGGAAGGCCCGCGACCACGGGGTCGGCTCCACCGGCTCGCGCATCACCGCATCCAGGCGTTGGGCCCGCTCGTACACCTCGTCGAACCCACGCCGGTCGACGTCGAACGCGAGCTCGTCGGGATCCTCGGCGGGGCGGCCGGCGGAGGGGAAGAAGACGAGGACGAACGAGCCCACGCGGAGCGGATCGTGAGCGCCGGAGAGCGGCTCGCCCCGCATCAACTCGGCGTAGAAGGCCTTCAGCAAGCCGACGTCCGGCGTCCGAAAAGCGATGTGGTTCAGGCCGAGGACGCCCACTCGCCGTAGCCTACGATCCCCGATGAGTGCGCGTCATCCGTGACCGGCCGCGGAGCGTGGAGGTCGACGAGCTCCTCGCGCAGCCCCTCTTCGCCCACCTCGCAACATGGTCCCCCGAGGGCCCCCGGGACTCCCCGGTCTGGTTCCTTTGGGAAGAGGGCGCGCTCTGGATCATCGGGTCACGCCGAACCGACTCATTCCCCGCCCGGCTCGAGCGCGAGCCGCGCTGTGCTGTCGGGATCGTCGACTTCGACCGTCGGCGAGGGCTCGTCCAGCACGTCGGAATCCGTGGTCGCGCGAGCGTCGAGCCGTTCGATCCCGGGCGCGCGACCCGCCTCCTCGTCCGCTACCTCGGAGAGGAGCGGAGCGGATGGGACGAGCGGTTCCGGGCCACGTTGGGCGATCCCGACAACGTCTTGGTGCGCGTCGAGCCGGAGAGTGTCGTGGCCCGTGACGTCTCGTACGAGCCCGGCTAGTGGTCACTCAGGCGGGCCAGGCCGCCGCCAGCTTGCGCCGAGTGTCCTCGAGCGCCTCGGGCATCACCCTCACGTCCGCGAGCACCGGCATGAAGTTCGTGTCGCCCGCCCAGCGCGGAACGACGTGGAGGTGGACGTGGTCGACGACGCCGGCCCCGGCGATCCTGCCCAGGTTCCAGCCCAGGTTGAAGCCCTGCGGGCGCGCGGACTCCGCGAGAGCGCCGAGCCCGGCCGAGGCGAGACGGTGCACGTCGACGATCTCCTCCGTGGACAGCTCGCCGAACTCCCCCTCGTGCCGGTAGGGCGCGATCATCAGGTGCCCGGACGCATACGGGTACTTGTTCAGGAGCACGAAGGCGTGCTCCGCCCGGTGGACGACGAGCGCGCTTTCGTCCTCACCCGCCTCCGCAGCGCGGCAGAAAACGCAGCCGTCCTGCTCGTCGGCGCTCTGGATGTACTCGAGCCGCCAGGGCGCCCAGAGGCGCTTCACAGCCAGCGCTTCCAGCGAAAGACGCCGAGGAGGCCGGCCCCGAGCGCGACCATGACCCCGACCAGCACCCAGAAGGGCGCGGTGGCGCCCTCCCCGGGGACGCCGACGTTCATCCCGAAGACGCTCGCGAGCAACGTCAGCGGGAGCAGGACGACGCTTACCACGGTGAGGATCTGGAGACGGTACTGCTGCTTGTGCGAGATGAACGACTCGTTGGTCGACTCGAGGCCCTCGATGACTTCCTTGTAGTTGTCCAGCAGGTCCCAGATCCGCTCCGCCGCGTCGACGATGTCGTCGAAGTAGATCTCCAGGTCCTCGGGGAGGAACCGCTCCGTGTAGCGCTCGAGAACGCGGAGGGTGGCGCGCTCCGGCTTGATGATCTTGCGGTAGGAGATGATCTCCTGCTTCGCGTTCGAGATGTCGCGGACGATCTCGTCGCTCCGCCCCTCGAACATCTCGTCCTCGATCGCGTCGAGCTTCGTGCCGATCTTGTCGAGGATCGGGAAGCAGTAGTCAAAGAGGTCGTCGAGGACGTGGTAGAGGAGATAGCCGGAGCCTTTGGCGAAGAGATCCGCCCGCAGGTCCGCATCGTCCTCGCAGCGCCGGAAGAGGTACGTGACCGGCAGGAGCTCGGCGTTCGGCAGCGTGATGAGGAAGTCCGGGCCGAGGAAGACGTCGAGTTCGGCCGCGTTCAGGCGCTGGACGCTCTTGTCGTAGAAGGGCAAGTGGAGGACGACGAAGAGGTAGTCCGGGTATTCGTCGATCTTCGGTCGCTGGCGCTTGGAGAGGACGTCTTCGACGTCGAGCTCGTGGAAGCCGAAGCGACTTGCGAGGACCTCGGCCTCGAGGACGCCGGGCCGGTCGACGTGAATCCAGGTGAGCCCGTTAGCGCCGAGCTCGGAGATGCGGGGCTCGAGGCGCTCGGCGACCTGCCCCCCCGAGCCGGGGGCTCGTCCGCGCCGAATGCGGGGCAGCGTGGGCCTGGCCATAGGTACTCAGAGGGTCGTCGACCTGCATCTCCGGAGTACGTGATTCTATCCGCAAACCCTCGCGGCAAGCCTGTCAGAGCGCTCTACGACGCGGGCTGGCGGGCTTCGGGCCGCGCAGTAGGCGGCGACGGGCCGAGCTCCGCCACCCGGTAGCCGTGCGGATACGTTCGCCGGCGGATCGCCGTGCGCAGCCGCGGCTTCCGGCGCGGCGGAAGCAGCGCCACCGCCCGTGCTCGCAGCCGGAGCGCTGCCTCGACCGCGCGGCGCTCGACCGCGGTCGGCCTCGGGAGGGCGAGGGCGTCGAGCAGGGGCGCGTCGAGGAGCGCATAGATCGCTCGCGCGCCGAGGCCCTTCGGCACGCCGGGGATCTTGCGCACGAACGTCTCGATCATCGCCGTCGCCACGCGGTGGCCCGCCTCGGTCGGAGCGAAGCGGCTCCGTTCGAACTCGCGGTTGAAGCGGTCGAGCTCCTCGTACGTCTCGGGGATGTCCCTGATGTTCATCAGGCGCCCCACTGCGCGCCAGAAATGGAACATCCCGAGGCGCTCCGTCTCGAGCGCCGGCCGCCAGCCGAAGCGCTCGTTCCAGCGGAAGGGCTCGAGCACCATCGTCGAGAGGACGTAGAGGAAGTCCTCGTTCGCGATCGGGAAGCGCCCGTGAAGCTGGTTCATCCGCCGGATCGCAGCGCGGCCGGCAGGCGTGCTGTACCCGTGCTCCGTGAAGGAGCTGATCAGGAGGTCCGTGTCGTCGTAGCGCTTGCGGGAGCGCTCTACGAACTCGCCGGTGGAGTCGAGCCGCTCGGCGATCGACGGCACCGCGAACGTCCGGAAGAACGCAAGCTCGAGGGAGCGGGGCAGGTCGAAGGGAAACTCGAGACAGGCCTGGAGGTAGCGGCTCGCCTCGAGCAGGTACGGAGACTCGCGTACCGCCCAAGCCTACACCGCCGCGGCCGCGGGTCGAGTGCTCCCCCTAGCGGAGCCCTTCCCCGAGGGCCGAGCCCATCTCGAGCAAGTGGAAGTGCGCCTGGCAGGATTCGAACCTGCGACCTTGCGCTCCGGAGGCGCACGCTCTATCCCCTGAGCTACAGGCGCGGGGAGCCCTAGTCTATCGGCCGTGGAGCTCACCTACAGGACCGCCACGCTCCGGCTCGCCGAGCCGTTCACCATCTCGCGTTCGACAAGCCTCGAGGAACACGTGGTCTGGGTGGAGCTGACCCACGGGGAAGCCCAGGGATTCGGAGAGGCCCAGCCGCAGGAGCACTACGGCGAGAGCGTCGAGGGCGCGACTGCGTTCCTGGACGAGGCGCGGGCGCTCCTCGGAGACGACCCCTTTGCCCTCGAGGCGATCGGCGCTCGGCTCGGCGACCTGCCCGGGAACACGGCCGCGAAGGCGGCGCTCGACGCCGCGCTCCACGATCTCTGCGGGAAGCTGGTCGGTCAGCCGGTCTGGCGCCTCCTCGGGCTCGCCCCGACCGGGCCGCCGACCTCGTGGACGATCTGGCTCGGCGATCCCGACGACATGGCGCGCCGGGCCGAGCCCCTTTCCGACCGGTTTCGACGCCTCAAGCTGAAGCTCGGCGGCCGGGACGGGCTCGACGTCGAGCGCGTCCGGGCCGTCCGCGGCGTCACGGCGCTCCCGCTCCAGGTGGACGTCAACGAGTACTGGGAGCCGGACGAGGCGCTCGAGCACGTCCATCAGCTCGCCGGCCTCGGCGTCGAGTACGTGGAGCAACCACTGCCGGCCGGCGACCCGGGCGGGGTGGAGCTGAAGAAGCACTCGACTCTGCCCATCTACGTGGACGAGGATTGCCACACGCTCAAAGACGTCCATGACTGCGCGGAGCGCAGTCATGGAATAAACATCAAGCTGGCCAAGAGCGGCGGCATCCGCGAGGCCGTGCGCATGGCCCATGCCGCGCGGGCCCTGGGCCTCGGGGTCATGCTCGGCTGCATGATCGAGTCGGGCCTGGGCATCGCGGCCGCCTGCCAGGTGGCGAGCCTTTGCGACCAC
>DASQWP010000202.1:0-9463 GCA_035640195.1 Gaiellaceae bacterium
CCAGGGGTTCCCCCGCGACTACACAGGAGGCGTAAACGATGGCAGC
This sequence comes from Gaiellaceae bacterium, assembly GCA_035640195.1. GTDB lineage: Bacteria > Actinomycetota > Thermoleophilia > Gaiellales > Gaiellaceae > DASQWP01. Next base: position 47 of record DASQWP010000202.1, read on the forward strand.
AAGTGGAGTGGACAAGGTCTTCGACGAGCTGGGGAAGATGACCGTCCTCGATCTCGTCGAGCTGAAGAAGAAGATCGAGGAGGAGTGGGGCGTGACGGCCGCTGCGCCGGTCGCCGTCGCCGCTCCGGGCGCGGCGCCCGCCGCCGCCGGCGACGGCGCTGCCGCCGGAGAGGAGCAGACGGAGTTCGACGTCGTCCTCACGGGTGCCGGCGACAAGAAGATCCAGGTGATCAAAGAGGTTCGCGCGGTCACCGGCCTCGGCCTCAAGGAGGCTAAGGACCTCGTCGACGGCGCCCCCAACCCAGTCAAGGAAGGGGTCGCCCGCGAAGAGGCGGACTCGATCAAGGAGAAGCTCGAGGCCGCCGGCGCTTCGGTCGAGATCAAGTAGCCAGACTTCGTCGCTCGACCTGAAGGGGCCGCTCCGAGCGGCCCCTTCGTGTTGCTGGAGCGGGGTGGACGCTTGCCCAGCGGGGGGAGGCGCCCGCTCCCCCTTTCTGTTGATCTTCCGTAAGGAGCACAGGTTTTTCCGCTGTCGTGCGTCTGGGCCCTTGAACACCTCTCCCGAGACCGGAGGACGCTTCCGACATGAGACCAGGACTGAAGACCCTTCTGGCCGCGGTTCTCGCGGCCGCGCTCGTTGTCCCGGGTGCCACGGCGCAGCCGGGTAACGGCAACGGCAACGCCGGCGGTGGCAAGCCCTCGTGGGCGGGCCCTCCGAGCGATCGCGGCGGCGGGAGCGGCAAGCCTTCGTGGGCCGGGCAGGGCAAGCCCGACTTCGCTGGGCAGGGCAAGCCCGACTTCGCAGGGCAGGGCGGAGGCGAGGACGACGAGGCGGAGGGGGAGCAGAACGGCGAGAACGGCGAGCGCACAGCGCCCGGTCCGCCGGCCGAGCTCCCCGAGCAGGCTGCCGAGAACCCCGCCAAGACGTGTGCTGCCGAGCGCTCCATGGACCCTGAGGCGTTCAAGGAGACGTACGGCACGAACGAGAGCGAGGGCGAAGGCGACAAGATGAACGCCTTCGGCATGTGTGTCTCTCAGGAGGCAGAGGCCCGGGACGAGGAGGAGGCAGGGGGAGAGCTCGAGGAGGAAGCCGAGCTCGAGCAGGAGGCTGAGCTCGCGGGGGATTCCGACGAGAGCGAGGACTCCGAGAACGAGTCGGAGGCCGAGGGCTCCGAGGACGAGGGCGACGGCTCGGGCGCGCAGGCGTCCATCTTGGCGCTGCTTCGCGCCCTGTTCTAGAGTCCGGCCCTCGCAGCTCGACCGAGAGGGGCGCTTCGGCGCCCCTCTCGCCATTTCGCGTCTCGCGCGCTATAGTGGGTGCCCGACAAGCGGTTTCCCGCGTGCTCTGCCTTGCGGGGAGACCGCTCCTCGTGCTACTCTTATCGGTCGCGCCGCCGTACCGCAGAAACCTCTGCCTTTTTTGTCCTTAAGCCCTGCCTAGAGGGAGGTCGCAGTTCTTGGCCAGCACGGTCGCTGAGCGCCCTGCGCGCACGAGTTTTTCCCGCCTCAAGCACGTCCTCGACCTACCGAACCTGATCGACATCCAGAAGGCCTCCTTCCGCTGGTTCATGGAGGAGGGCCTCCAGGAGACGATCAACGACATCTCGCCGATCGAGGACTACACGGGCACCCTCGCCGTGGAGTTCGTCGACTACACGTTCGAGGAGCCCTCCGTCCCGATCAGGGAGTGCCGCGAGAAGGACCTGACCTACCAGGTCCCCCTCTCGATGACCGTCCGCTTCGTCAACACGGACACGGGCGAGATTCGCGAGCAGAAGGTCTTCATGGGCGACTTCCCCATGATGACCGAGCACGGCACCTTCATCATCAACGGCACCGAGCGCGTGATCGTCACGCAGCTCGTCCGCTCGCCGGGCGCCTATCTGATGGAGCCGAAGGACGCGGCGAAGCAGGTCTTCATCGCAAACCTGATGCCGAGCCGCGGCTCCTGGCTCGAGCTCGAGATCGACAAGAAGGGCGTCGTCTACGCGCGCATCGACCGGAAGCGCAAGCTCCCGATCACGACGCTGCTCCGGGCCCTGCCGGCCGAGGATCCGTCCACCGGATTCAAGCTGGACACGAGCTCGAACGAGAAGATCCTCGAGCTCTTCGGGAACTCGATCTACATCGCCAACACGCTCGAGAAGGATCCGACCACGCGCGAGGAGGAGGCCGTGGTCGAGGTCTTCAAGAAGCAGCGGCCCGGCGAGCCGCCCACGCTCGAGAACGCCCGCAACCTCCTGAAGGGCCTCTTCTTCGACCCCAAGCGCTACGACCTCACGAAGGTCGGCCGCTACAAGCTGAACCAGCGCCTCGAGGTCGACGTGCCCGACGGCACGCGTGTCCTCACGACCCAGGACATCCTTGCGCTCGTTCAGAAGCTCGTCGCGCTGCCCGAGCGCATGGGCGTCGACCCCGAGTCGAAGGACTATGCCGCCGACGCGATCACGCTTTCCCGCGAGCCCATCCGGGGCGAGCTGGACGAGTACGAGCACTTCGGCAACCGTCGCCTGCGCACGGTCGGCGAGCTCATCCAGGAGGCCTTCAGGGTCGGCCTCTACCGGATGGAGCGCGTCGTCCGCGAGCGCATGACGACGGAGGACGTCGACACGATCACGCCGCAGACGATCATCAACATCCGGCCCGTCGTAGCGGCCCTGAAGGAGTTCTTCGGCTCCTCGCAGCTCTCGCAGTTCATGGATCAGACGAACTCGCTGGCCGGGCTCACGCACCGGCGGCGCCTCTCGGCGCTCGGCGCCGGTGGCCTCACGCGCGAGCGTGCGCCGATCGAGGTGCGCGACGTGCACCCGACGCACTACGGCCGCATGTGCCCGATCGAGACGCCGGAGGGGCCGAACATCGGCCTCATGGGGTCGCTCTCCTCGATGGCGACCGTGTCGGAGTTCGGCTTCGTGCAGACCCCCTACCGCGTCGTCAAGAACGGCAAGGTCACGGACGAGATCGTCTACCTCGACGCGGCCGAGGAGGAGAAGCTGACGATCGCCCAGGCGAACGAGCCCGTCGACGAGAAGACGGGCAAGTTCGTCAACGACGCCGTCCTCTGCCGGGGCCCCGGCGGGCAGCCGGTCACGGCCGTCCCCAAGGACATCCAGTACATGGACGTGAACCCGGCGCAGATCGTCTCCGTGGCGACGGCGCTCATCCCCTTCCTCGAGCACAACGACGCCAACCGCGCCCTCATGGGCTCGAACATGCAGCGCCAGGCGGTGCCGCTCATGATCACCGAGCCGCCGCTGATCGGGACCGGGCTCGAGTACCGCGCCGCCATCGACACGGGCGACGTCGTCGTCGCCGAGCGGACCGGCACGGTGGTCGACGTCGACGCCGACAGGATCGTGGTCGAGGCGAAGGACGGCCAGGACGACTACGACCTGGAGAAGTTCATGCGCTCGAACCAGGGCACGCTCATCCACCAGAAGCCCGTCGTGCGCCTGGGCGACAGGGTCAAGGGGGGCGACGTCCTCGCGGACGGGAGCTCCACGCGCGACGGCGAGCTCGCCCTCGGCAAGAACCTGCTCGTCGCCTTCATGCCCTTCGAGGGCTACAACTTCGAGGACGCAATCGTGATCTCGGAGCGGCTCGTCAAGGACGACCTGCTCTCCTCGATCCACATCCACGAGTACGAGATCGACGCGCGCTCGACGAAGCTCGGCGACGAGGAGATCACGCGCGACATCCCCAACCGCTCGGAGGAGTCGCTCAAGGACCTCGACGACCGCGGCGTCGTCCGGATCGGCGCCGAGGTCGGCTCCGGCGACCTGCTCGTCGGCAAGGTGACGCCGAAGGGCGAGACCGAGCTGACTGCCGAGGAGAAGCTCATCCGCGCGATCTTCAAGGAGAAGGCGCGTGAGGTGCGCGACACCTCCCTGAAGGTCCCGCACGGCGAGGGCGGCAAGGTCATCGACGTGAAGACGTTCTCCCGCGACGCGGGCGACGACCTCTCGCCGGGCGTGAACGAGCTCGTGCGGGTGTACGTCGCCAAGAAGCGCAAGATCGCCGAGGGCGACAAGCTCGCCGGGCGTCACGGCAACAAGGGCGTCATCGCCAAGATCGTCGCCGAGGAGGACATGCCCTTCCTGGAGGACGGAACGCCGGTCGACGTCGTCCTGAACCCGCTCGGCGTGCCGAGCCGGATGAACATCGGCCAGATCCTCGAGACGCACCTCGGCTGGGCCGCCCACCACGGCGTCTTTGCCGAGGACGGCGAGCGGAACGGGCCGACGCCCGTCGCCAGCTCCGTCTTCGACGGCGCGACGCCGGAGCAGGTGGACGAGGCGCTCGTCGCCTGGGCAAAGCAGAACCCCGATTCCCCCATCAAGTTCCACGTGGACGAGAAGCGGCCGGCCGGGCGCAAGTGCTCGGGCAAGGTGCGGCTCCTGAACGGCCGCACCGGCAGGCCCTTCGACCAGAAGGTGACCGTCGGCTACATGTACATCCTCAAGCTGCTCCACCTCGTCGACGACAAGATCCACGCGCGCTCCACGGGCCCGTACTCGCTCGTCACCCAGCAGCCGCTGGGCGGCAAGGCGCAGTTCGGCGGGCAGCGCTTCGGCGAGATGGAGGTTTGGGCGCTCGAGGCGTACGGCGCCGCCTACACGCTCCAGGAGATGCTCACCATCAAGTCCGACGACACCGTCGGGCGCGTGAAGGCCTACGAGGCGATCGTGAAGGGCGAGAACATCGCCGAGCCGTCGATCCCGGAGTCCTTCAAGGTGCTCCTCAAGGAGATGCAGTCGCTCGCGCTCGACGTGCACGTCATCTCCGAGGAGGGCGCCGAGGTCGAGGTGCGCGAGGAGGACGACGAGCTTCTCCGCGCGGCCGAGGAGCTCGGCATCGACCTCTCGCCGGGCTCGCTCCGCGCGGCGGCTCGACAGCCGACCGCGGAGGAGGCCGAGGAGGGGCAGGAGCGCGTTGACCAGGACGGCGAGCTGACGCTGCCGGCTGACGAGCAGCTGGGCGACGTCGACGAGAGCGACTCCGGCAGCCCCGCCGCCTCGGAGGCCGAGGCGTCGGCCGGGCCCTTCGAGGAAGCACCCGACGTGGCAGATCTCGAGCTCGAGGACAGGGAGACGAGTTGATCGACATCAACAACTTCGACGCGATCCGCATCGGCCTCGCGTCGAGCAAGCAGATCAGGGACTGGTCGTCCGGCGAGATTACGAAGCCGGAGACGATCAACTACCGCACGCTCAAGCCGGAGAAGGACGGGCTCTTCTGCGAGCGCATCTTCGGTCCGACGAAGGACTGGGAGTGCTATTGCGGCAAGTACAAGCGCGTCCGCTACAAGGGCATCATCTGCGAGCGCTGCGGCGTCGAGGTCACGCGCCAGAAGGTGCGCCGGGAGCGCATGGGCCACATCGACCTTGCCGCGCCGGTCTCGCACATCTGGTTCTTCAAGGGCGTGCCGAGCCGCATCGGCTACCTCCTCGACATCGCTCCCAAGGAGCTCGAGAAGGTCCTCTACTTCGCCGCCTCGATCGTCACCCAGGTCGAGGTCGAGAAGCGTGCGGCCGACCTGGCCGACCTCGAGGACAAGGTGCGCGCCGAGAGCGAGCGCATCTTCGTCGACAGGGACGAGGCGCTCGCCGCGCTCGAGGGCCGGCTCACCCGCCGGCGCGAGTACTTCACCAAGGCCAAGGAGCGGAACTTCGACGAGGACGACGAGTTCTGGGCGCGCGGCCTCTCGGCGTGGGCCGAGGAGCAGGCCCTGCCAACTCTCGAGGAGGCTCGCAGCCTTGTCGGCGGCCTCTTCGTCGAGGTGGCCGGCAAGATCACGACCGAGGACTCGAAGAAGCTCCGCGAGCTCGTGCGCCAGGCGGCCATCCGGTCCGATCGCGATCTCTCGAGCCGCGAGCTCGACCAGGTGTCGAACGCAGCCGTTCAGATCCGCGACGCGCTCGCGCCGCTCACGAAGCAGGCAGACAAGGCGTCCGGCTCCAAGAAGGGCGCCGTCACGAAGCACATCAACCGGATCAAGGACGCCCTGCTCGCGGGCGAGGCGCTCGAGGGCGAGGACGCCGAGTTCATCGCAGGCGTCGACCTCAAGAACCTGGAGAAGGCCCGGGGCCTCGGCAACGGGCTGCTCGCCGAGCTGCTCGAGGCGCTCGAGGGCAACGAGTCGCCCGAGGAGGTGCGCGAGCTCGCCGGCGACCTCTGCCTGAAGGCGGAGGGCCGCATGGAGAAGGGCGACCACGACGCGATCCTCCAGTGGTCGCTGAAGGTGCGGGAGATGTACCAGGACATGGAGTCCAGGCGCGAGGACGCGCGCGAGGCCGCGCTCGACTCGGTCGCCCGGCTCGAGCAGACCTGGCAACTCTTCCGCGACCTCGAGCCGAAGCTGATCGTCAACGACGAGATGCTCTTCCGCGAGCTGAAGGACCGCTTCGGCTCGCCGTACGGCTTCGGGGTCTACTTCAAGGGCGGAATGGGCGCGGAGGCGATCCGCGAGCTCCTGCGCGACCTCGACCTCGACGCCGAGGCGGGCTCGCTCCGGGAGACGATCAAGACCTCCAAGGGCCAGAAGCAGCAGCGCGCGATCAAGCGCCTCAAGGTCGTGAACGCGTTCATCACGTCGGAGAACCGTCCGGAATGGATGGTGCTCGAGGCCGTGCCGGTGATCCCGCCCGAGCTCCGCCCGATGGTGCAGCTCGACGGCGGCCGCTTTGCCACGAGCGACCTCAACGACCTCTACCGGCGCGTCATCAACCGGAACAACCGCCTCAAGCGCCTGCTCGACCTGGGCGCGCCAGAGATCATCGTCAACAACGAGAAGCGCATGCTTCAGGAGGCGGTCGACGCGCTCTTCGACAACGGGCGCCGCGGCCGCGCGGTCACCGGCCCCGGCAACCGGGCGCTCAAGTCGCTCTCCGACATGCTCAAGGGCAAGCAGGGGCGCTTCCGGCAAAACCTGCTCGGGAAGCGCGTGGACTACTCCGGCCGCTCCGTGATCGTCTCCGGGCCGACGCTCAAGCTGCACCAGTGCGGCCTGCCGAAGCTGATGGCGCTCGAGCTCTTCAAGCCTTTCATCATGAGCCGGCTCGTCGAGCGGAAGTCCGTGCAGAACATCAAGGCGGCCAAGAAGTACGTCGACTCGATGTCGGGCGAGGTGTGGGACGTGCTCGAGGAGGTCATCGCCGAGCATCCGGTGCTCCTGAACCGGGCGCCGACGCTCCACCGCCTCGGCATCCAGGCGTTCGAGCCGGTGCTGGTCGAGGGCAAGGCGATCCAGATCCACCCGCTCGTGTGCCACGCCTTCAACGCCGACTTCGACGGCGACCAGATGGCGGTGCACCTGCCGCTCTCCGCGGAGGCGCAGGCGGAGGCGCGCATCCTCATGCTCTCGTCCAACAACGTGCTCTCGCCGGCGCACGGGAAGCCGCTCGCCACGCCTTCGCAGGACATGGTCATCGGCGGCTACTACCTCACGTACTGCGGTGAGGACCTGAGCGGGAAGACGGCCGAGGAGCTCGACCCGCGGCCGAAGCGCTTCCAGTCCGAGGAGGAGATCTTCCTCGCGCTCGAGTCCGACCAGGTCGGGCTCCAGGAGCCGGTCGAGTACCGGAAGGACGGCGAGCTCCTGCTCACGACGCCGGGCCGGGTGATCTTCAACGAGGAGGTCAGCCGGTCGCTCGCGGACGCGCTCGGCGAGGACTACGACCCCTCGAAGCTCGAGTACATCAACCGGGCGCTCGGCAAGAAGGAGATGGGCGACTTCGTCACCGGCCTCGTGGACGACTACGGGGCGGTTGCGATCGCGCACCTACTCGACACGATCAAGGAGCTCGGCTTCCGCTACGCCACCCAGGCCGGGATCACGATCTCGAAGAACGACATCGTCATCCCCGAGAGCAAGGACCAGATCCTCGAGGAGTACGAGGAGCGGGTCGGGCGCATCGAGACGCAGTTCGAGCGCGGCCTCATCACCGACGAGGAGCGCCACGAGTCGATCGTCAACCTCTGGACGGAGGCGACCGACACGGTCGCGGACGCCATGGAGGAGACGCTCTTCGCGACGAACCCGGTCGTGATGATGGCCAACTCGGGAGCACGTGGATCGTTCAAGCAGGTTCGGCAGCTCGCGGGGATGCGTGGCCTGATGGCGAATCCGAAGGGCGACATCCTCGAGCGGCCGATCAAGGCCAACTTCATGGAGGGCCTCTCGGTGCTCGAGTACTTCATCTCGACGCACGGCGCCCGCAAGGGCCTGGCCGACACGGCGCTCCGAACGGCCGACTCCGGCTACCTGACGCGCCGGCTCGTCGACGTCTCACAGGATGTCATCGTCCGCGACGAGGACTGCGGCACGGAGGAGTCCCTCCTCCTCCCGGTGCTCGTTCCGGAGGGCGTCAACCGCTCGCTCGCCGGGCGAGTGGCGGCCGTAGAGGTTCACAAGCCGCTCGCCAGCGGCAAGCCGGGCAAGACGGTGCTGCTCGAGAAGGGCGAGGAGATCACGTGGCCGAAGCTGCGGACCCTCGCCGAGGAGCTCGACGAGGGCGCCGAGGGCTTCGAGGTCCCGGTGCGGAGCGTGCTCAAGTGCCGCAGCGAATACGGGGTCTGCCAGGCCTGCTACGGCACCTTCCTTGCGACCGGGCGCATGTGCGAGATCGGCGACGCCGTCGGCATCATCGCCGCGCAGTCCATCGGCGAGCCGGGCACGCAGCTGACGATGCGGACGTTCCACACGGGCGGCGTCGCGGGCGCCGACATCACGCACGGCCTCCCGCGCGTCGTGGAGATCTTCGAGGCGCGCAACCCGAAGGGCGCGGCCAAGCTGGCCGACCTCGGCGGCCGCGTCGAGATCGAGGAGACCGACCGCGGCCCGAAGGTGACGATCCATCCGGACGGCACCGACGAGGACGGCGAGCCGCTCGCGCCGAAGGACTACCAGCTCCCGCGGCGCACGCGGCTCCTCGTTGCCGACGGCCAGGTCGTCGAGGCCGGCGATCCTCTCCACGAGGGCTCGCTCTCCCCGGGCGACCTCCTCGGCCTGCACTCGAAGGCCGGCAAGGGGTCGACCCCGACCGAGCTCTACCTCGTGGGCGAGGTGCAGAACGTCTACAAGTCGCAGGGCGTGGACATCCACGACAAGCACATCGAGCTGATCGTTCGCCAGATGCTGAAGAAGGTTCGCGTCGAGAACGCGGGCGAGACCGACCTCCTGCCGGGGCAGCTCGTCGACAAGTCCGTGCTCGAGCGCGAGAACGCACGTGTCAAGGGTGCGAAGAAGGAGCAGGCGACGCACGAGCCGCTCATCCTCGGCATCACGAAGGCCTCGCTGGCGACCGAGTCGTTCCTCTCGGCGGCCTCCTTCCAGGAGACGACCAAGGTGCTGACGGACGCGTCGATCGAGGGCAAGGTCGACCGGCTCCTCGGCCTCAAGGAGAACGTCATCATCGG
>DASQWP010000203.1:0-3472 GCA_035640195.1 Gaiellaceae bacterium
GGGCCGGCCGGGGAGGTGAGGATGGGTGGGAACGAGGTTCCAGAGGAGGACGTCCTCCTCGACGCCGAGCTCGGCGAGTATCCGGTGCACGATCGTCGCGCTCGCCTCCCCCGGCGCACGTCCGCTCAGCTGGCGCTCGGAGGTGAAGGGGACGCCGCTCACGCGCGCCCCGCGGTAGCCGGCCGCCTCGCCGACCAGGATGTAGCGCGCCTCGCCTCGCTCTTCCAGGTAGGCGGCGAGCCGCTCGCGCCGGAGGGGAGCACCTTCGCCGTCCCGGTAGAAGTTGAAGGTCGTGCCGATGCGGAGACGCGCGAGGCGCTCGACGATCCCGGCGGCCAAGGACGCACTCGCCCGCATCGGCACTAGCCTACCGCCCGTGCGTCGCCTGACGTTTCCGCTCTACGTCGGCGGGTTCCTCGGTCCCTTCGGCGGGGCGATGCTGATCGCGCTCATCCCCAACGTGTCGCGCGGGCTCGACGCGTCCGTCGGCTTGGTCGCGGCCGCGATCACCGCCTACATGGTGCCGTTCGCCGTGCTCCAGCTCGTCTCGGGAACGCTGGCCGAGCGGCTCGGCGCCCGCCGCGTCGTCCGCACGGGCTACGTCGTGTTCGGGGCGGCTGCGCTGGCCTGCGCGCTCGCGCCCGACATCTGGAGCTTCATCGGCGCCCGAGCGGTCATGGGGGCCGCGAACGCCTTCCTGAGCCCGATCCTGCTCGCCGCCCTCTCGGAAGTCGTCGCGCCCGAGATCCTCGGACGGAGCGTCGGCACCTTCGCCGCAGCGCAGACGGCCGGCATCACGCTTGCGCCTGTGCTCGGCGGTGCGCTCGGCGAGGCGTCCTGGAGGCTCGCGTTCGTGCTCGTGGCCGCCGTCGCCGTGCTCCTCGCCCTGCCCCGGCAGTCGCTCGGCGCTTTCGAGCGAGAACCGGGAGGGGCGAGCGTTCGCTCGCTCCTGAACCGGTGGATCTCGCTGCTCGCCGCGAAGGCGATGCTCGGCTATCTGGGGTTCACGGCCATCGGCTTCGTGCTCGTCCTGGTCGCGGCGCGGGAGTTCGAGCTCGGCTCGAGCGGCCGCGGCCTCCTCGTCTCGGGGTACGGCGTGGGCGGCATCCTCTTCGGCCGCTATGCGGGCACCGTCGTCGACCGGGCGGGGCGTCCCTCGACGGCTCTCGCCGGGTCGCTCGTCTGCGTCGGCGGCGTGACCGGGCTCTTCTTCGCGCCCACCGTCTGGAGCCTGGCGCTCGTCTACTTCGCCCTCGGGTGCGCGTCCTCGTTCGTCTGGGCCGGGCTCAACACGATCGCCGTCGAGTCGTTCCCGCGGAATCGCGCCGGCGCGACGTCCGTCTACAGCGCGTTCAAGTTCGCCGGCGTGGCCGTCGCCCCGCTCGTCTACGTGCCGCTCTTCAACCTGGACACGCGGGCCCCGTTCCTCCTCGCGGCCGGGTTCTCCCTCCTCCTGGCCGTCCTCGTCCTACCCTGGTTCGCACGGTATCCGCGGTGAGAAAGCGGGTCGTCATCCGCGGCCACGTCCAAGGAGTGTTCTTCCGCGACACGCTGCGACGGCTCGCGGAGCGTCATGGCGTCGCGGGCTGGGCCAGGAACCGCTGGGACGGCACGGTGGAGGCGGTCTTCGAGGGCGCCGAGGAGGACGTTGAGCGGCTCGTCGCCTTTGCCCGCGAGGGCCCAAGGGGCGCAGGCGTCGAGCGTGTGGACGTCCACGACGAGGACCCGGAGGGGCTCTCCGGCTTCTCCGTGGGCTAGCAGCTAGCCGGAACCTCGGGCGCGTCCGCGGTGTAGTGGGAGTGAAAGGAGGAGGAATGAGACGACTCCTGCTCACGACCCTCGTACTGGCCGGGCTCGCGTACCCGCAGGTCGCGGGCGCAGGCTGCTGGGCGACGGTGACGCTCGCGCCTCCACCCGCGGGAACGGCGACCGGAGACGTGTGGACGGCGAGGATGACCGTCCTCCAGCACGGACGGAATCCGCTGCCCGACGCGGCCGACGCACGCCCGACTCTCACGATTCGAAACGACGCGACCGGAGAGCGGAGGACGTTCACGGCGCAGCCGACGGCGAAAGCGGGCGTGTACGAGGCTCAGGTCGTCTTCCCCTCGAGCGGTGCATGGCGCTACGAGGTCTTCGACGACTTCACGAGCTGGAACGGCGAGGGAGCCCCGTGCGCGCGGACCCACCAGCTCGCGTCGGCGCAGATCGGCGCCGGCCCGGGCGCGAAGGGGAGCGCGGGCCCGGGTGGGGACGGTGCCGGCGGACTGCTGCTTTGGTCCGTCCTCGGCGGCGCGACGGCCGCGCTCGGCGGACTCGCGGCCGCCGCCGTTCTCGTCCGCAGGCGACGCGGCGAGCGCGTCTTCGGCTGGTGCCCCTCCAGGCAATACACGCCCGCTTCTGACCCGCGATCACGCGGCGCCAGAGCCCACCTTCGCCCTTAGCAAGGCTTCTAGCCTTGCCTGCGGGCGAGTGCAGACTCTGGCTTGGTGCTCGCGACCCAGAAGCTGGGCAGCATCACCTGAAGGGACACAAGGGTCAGATCGCGAGCCGACGCAGCAGGCCCGCGCCCGCCAGCGGGAGCAGGGCAGCGAGCCCGAACGCCACCGCCCAGGAGCTCGCGTCGACGAGCGAGGCGAAGAGGGGCGGCGTCGCGGCGGCGGCGACCGAGAGGGCGGTCTGCTGGAAGCCGAGCGCAGCTCCGCTCCGCGCTCGTCCGGCGAGCTCGGCCGCGGCCGTGAAGGACAGGCCGTTCCAGGAGAGCGAGAGGGCGCCCGCGGCGACGAGAGCGGGCACGAGGAGGGCCAGAGGCGCCTCGGTGAGGGCGGCGCTGACGGCGAGCGCGGCCGCCAGAGCGAAGCTGAGACGGAGAAGCGGGGCGATGCGCGCGCCGAGGCGGTCGGACCAGCGCCCCGAGGCGATGCGCAGGCCGGCTCCCACCACCTGCATCGTGGCCAGCACGCCGGCTGCCGCTGCAGTCGAGAGTCCCCTTTCCCCGTGCAGGAAGAGTACGACGAACGCGAGGATGCTCGTCTGCGCCCCGATCAGCAGCGAGCTCCCGACCGAGAGGCGCCAGATGCGCCTGTCCCGGAGCGGATGGACTACGTCGTGGAGGAGCTCTTCGTCGTCCGGCGGAGCCTCGCGCAACCCCACGACGCCCGCGAGCGCGGCGAGCAGGCAGCCCCCGGCCAGTACGAGGATGCCGGCGCGCAGGCCGCCGGCCGCGGCGACCGGAGGGAGGACGAGGGCGGCGGCTGCGCCGCCGAGGGGCACGGCGGTCTGACGGATTCCGAGTGCGAACCCGCGTTGCGCGGGGGCGAACCAGCTCATGACCGCGCGCCCGCTGGCCGCGTTCACGCTCGCGCCGGCCGCGCCCGCGAGGGTCAGAGCGAGGGCGAGGAGCCCGAGGTCGGGGGCGAACGAGGCTCCGGCCAGGGCGACCGCAGCCGCCGCCAACCCCGCGGCCAGGACG
>DASQWP010000204.1:0-8599 GCA_035640195.1 Gaiellaceae bacterium
GTCCTCGCGCGGGTCTTCGACGTCCGCCCGCACCTCATGCGCCTGCTCGTCGTCGGCTCCACCCTTCCTGCCGTCGTCGTGGTCGTCGCGGCCTCTGCCCTCGTACGCTAGGCACCCGCGAAGTAGGATCTGCGCCCGGCATCGAAAGGGAGGAGTTCAGCCGATGGCAACCGTCGAAGCGGGCCCGACTCAGATTCAGAGCGTCCTCGCGAAGGGGCCGATTCCCGACCCGCTCCCCAGCCTCGACAAGGCCCGTAGCGACCCTGCCCGCCGGGAGCGGATCCAGGAGATCCGCAAGCGGATCAACGAGCAAGGGATCAAGTACATCTTCTTCCAGCAGGTCTCGGTCTCCGGCCACGTGAACGGCAAGGGCGTCGCCGCGTCCATGTGGGAGAAGGTGGCCGAGGACGGCTACCAGCTCGTCTACGGAGCCACCGCGGACCTCTTCGTCGACCGTGAGGACCGCTACATCGGGTTCGGGCCCGAGGAGTCCGAGCTCGCTGCGATCGCCGACCTGGACACCTTCGCCCAGCTCCCCTGGGACGCCCGCGTGGCGCGCGTCTTCTGCGACTGCTACGACACCGAGAACGGGAAGCTGCTCGAGGCCGACCCGCGCCAGAGCCTGAAGCGAATCGTGAACGAGGTCGAGCAGGAGCTCGGCTACACGTTCCTCTGCGGAGTCGAGCCGGAGATGATGTGGATGAAGCGCCCCAAGGGCGGCGACGCGGGGAGCGCCGAGGGGATCACGAAGCCCTGGTGCTACCACATCAACCAGTTCGAGGAGCTCCGCCCGATCATCCTCGACGTCATCGACTACGGCGAGCGGCTCGGGATCAACCCCTCCTACGGCGACCACGAGGACTCCCCCGGCCAGCTCGAGCTGAACTTCCTCTTCGACCGGGCCGTGCGGACGGCCGACAACCTCTCCACCTACCGCCAGATCTGCCAGGCGGTGGCCCGCAAGCACACGCAGGAGGGCACCTACGGGGACGACGTCGAGGTGATCGCGACGTTCATGCCCAAGCCGTTCACGGGAGTCTCCGCCAACGGCGCGCACCACCACTTCACGCTCGTCGACGAGGACGGGACGAACGTCTTCTACGACGCCGACGGGCCCGCGAAGCTCTCGAAGATCGGCCTGCAGTTCATGGGGGGGATCCTCGACCACTACCGGGGCCTCTGCGCGATCACCGCGCCGACGGTGAACTCGTACAAGCGCTTCTGGGACTTCGGCTTCTGGGCGCCGATCTACAAGGACTACGGCTGGCAGAACCGGACGACGCTCGTGCGCGTGGCGAGCGGGGGGCGCTTCGAGTATCGGGCCGTCGACTCCTCGTGCAACCCGTACCTGACGCAGGCGGCCCTCTTGCGGGCGGGTCTGGACGGCGTCAAGCGCAAGCTCGACCCGGGCGAGCCCCAGCAGCGCAACGTCTACGACGTCCTCGCCGAGGGCAAGGAGATCCCACGCGTGCCGGGACACCTGGGCGAGGCGCTCGAGGCGCTCGAGCAGGACGACGTCGTCAAGAGCGCGCTGCCCGGCCGTCTCTACGATGTGTACATGCACTACAAGCGGGACGAGTGGGAACGGTTCCTCTCCGCCGTTACGGACTGGGAGCGCGACCGCTACCTTGACGTCCTCCCCTAGCAGCGGAAGGGCCGACGATGTGCGGAATCGCAGGGATCATCTATCGCGACGGCACCCAGGAGATCGGGCGCGACATGACGCGGATGCTCCAGTCGATGAAGCACCGCGGGCCGGACTCGACCGGCTATGCCCTGTACGGGCCGAGCAACGGCTACTACGTCATGCGCTACACGCTGGCCGACGCCAACGACCCGCGTGACTTCGAGTTCGACGAGCGCATCGACCAGCACCAGCGCCGGGTGCTCCAGCGCCTGAAGGCGCTCGGCATCGACGTCCGGGACGTCGAGGAGGAGACCGACTACGCCTACCGCGTGACCTTCGAGTACGACGGCTCGAGCCTCAAGGAGGTCACCGACCGGATCGAGGACATCCCCGGCGCCGAGGTGCTCTCCCTCGGCCACTCGCTCGAGATCGTCAAGGACCTGGGCGACGCCGAAGCGGTGTGCGAGCAGTACGACCTCGGCGGCTTCACGGGCACCCACGCCATCGGCCACGTGCGCATGGCGACGGAGTCGGACGTCGACATCTCCGGCGCCCACCCGTACTGGGCCTATCCGTTCTCCGACGTCGCGGTCGTCCACAACGGCCAGCTCACGAACTACTTCCAGTGGAAGCGGCGCCTCGAGCGTTCCGGGCATCGCTTCCAGTCGGAGTGCGACTCGGAGATCATCGCCGTCTACCTCGCCGAGAAGATGAGCGGAGGCGCCTCGCTCGAGGAGGCCATGCGCGACTCGCTGGAGGAGCTCGACGGCGTCTTCACGTACATCGCCGTGACGGAGGACGCGCTCGGGGTAGCGAAGGACGAGATGGCCGCGAAGCCGCTCGTCCTCTACGAGGCGGACGACCTCGTCGCCCTCGCGTCGGAGGAGATCGCCATCCGCGCCGTCGTCGACCGCGAGATCGACACGTACGACCCCTACGAAGGGGAGGTGATGGTGTGGCAACGGTAGGCGAGCGGTCGGTCACCTACGACGCCCGCGGGCTCGCCGAGCCGCTCGCGGACATCCCGAGGGTCTCCGAGGTCGACGGCGAGAAGGCCGTCTTCGACGCCAGGGACCTCTCCACGCGGCAGATCAACCTCGAGCTCCGTTGGCTCCTCTACGAGCAGGGCGTCAAGGACGTGACCGTGCAGAACCCCGGCTCCAAGCACTCGCTCGGCGTCGGGATCCTCACCCGCTGCCGCATCACGTTCGGGGGCTCGCTCGGCTACTTCGGCTGCGGGCTGATCGACGGGCCCGAGATCCACGTCACGGGCCGGGTCGGCTGGTCGGCGTGCGAGAACATGATGTCCGGAGTCGTCGTCATCGACGGGAACGCCGGCTCGCTCACGGGCGCCGCCCTCCGCGGCGGCGACCTGCTCGTCAAGGGCCGAGTGGGCGCCCGGAGCGGCATCGACCAGAAGGGCGGGACGATCATCGCCCTCGGCGACGCCGGCTCGATGACCGGCTTCATGATGCAGCGCGGCCGGCAGATCCTCTGCGGGGATGTGGGCGCCGGCCTGGGCGACTCCATGTACGACGGGAAGATCTACGTCGCCGGGAAGGTCAAGTCGCTCGGGATCGACTGCGTCCCGGGGGAGTGGGACCAGAGCGACACCGAGCTGATCGAGCGCAAGTTCAGGATCTACGGGCTCGGCGCTCCGCCGGAGTTCCAGAAGTTCGTCTGCGGCAAGAAGCTCTACAACTACGACAACCTCGAGCCCTCCGAGCGAAAGCTGGTCTTGTGATGACGGATCGCTATGAGCACGTGGGCGGCAACGTGGGCGGAGGCCAGCCGGAGCGGCGCACCGTCCTCGGGCGCAGCCCCATCTTCACGCCCGAGGTCGTGAACGACATCCACATGAAAGCCGAGCTCGGGCGCTACCGCATGCGCGGCTTCTCCATGTTCAAGCGGATCCCGCACTGGGACGACCTCATGTTCATGCCGGGGACGCTGACCCGGTTCGTGATCGAGGGCTACCGGGAGAAGTGCGAGACGAAGACGGTGCTCGGGGCGCGCTTCGCGCGGAAGCCGATCGAGCTCGACATCCCCGTCTACATCACCGGCATGAGCTTCGGCGCCCTCTCGCTCGAGGCCAAGATGGCACTGGCGAAGGGCGCCTCCATGGCGGGAACGGCCACCTGCTCGGGCGAGGGCGGGATGATCCCGCCCGAACGCGACCTCTCGACCAAGTGGTACTACCAGTGCATCCAGAGCCGGTACGGGTTCAACCCGCACCACCTCATGCTCGCCGACGCCTGTGAGTTCTTCATCGGCCAGGGCTGCAAGGTCGGCCTCGGTGGCCACCTGATGGGCCAGAAGGTGACCGAGCAGGTGGCGGAGATGCGCTCGCTTCCGCCCGGAATCGATCAGCGCTCGCCGGCACGCCATCCCGACTGGCTCGGGCCGGACGACCTCTCCCTCAAGATCCAGGAGATCCGGGAGGCGACCGACTACCAGATCCCGATCCAGCTCAAGCTCGGCGCGGCCCGCGTCTACGACGACGTGCGCATGGCGGCCAAGTGCGGGCCGGACATCATCTACCTGGACGGGGCCGAGGGAGGCACCGGGGCGGGCCCCCATCTGGCCACCGAGGAGACGGGCATCCCGCTTCTGGCGGCGATCCCCGAGGCGCGGCGTGCGCTCGAGGACGTGGGGCTCGCGGACGAGATCGACCTCGTGGTCGCCGGCGGGATCCGGAACGGCGGCGACGTCGCCAAGGCCCTCTCGCTTGGCGCGAAGGCGGTCGCGCTCGGCCACGCGGCGCTGATCGCCCTCAACTGCAACAAGGAGATCCCCGGCGTCACCGACTACGAGGGCACGATCGGCGTCCCCGCGGGCGAGTGCTACCACTGCCACACCGGACGCTGCCCCGTGGGGATCACGACGCAGGATCCCGAGCTCCGCAAGCGCCTCGTGGTCGACGAGGCCGCGGAACGGGTCTACAACTTCCTCCACACGCTCACCCTCGAGGTGCAGATGCTCGCGCGCGCGTGCGGGAAGACGAACGTGCACTCGCTCGAGCCCGAGGACCTCTGCGCGCTGACGGTGGAGGCCGCCGCCATGGCGAAGGTGCCGCTCGCAGGGACGGACTGGGTGCCGGGCGTGACGGAGGAGCGGGCGCTCGGCGAGATCAAGCGCCTGCTCGAGAAGCACCTCGAGTATCCGGTCGACTACCTACCCGACCAGCCGGCCGAGCTCGCGGGCGCGGAGGATTAGTGCCTCTCCCGCCAGTACTCGCCTGCTTCTGGCCCGCGATCACGCAGCGCCAGAGCCCACCCTCGCCCTTACCAAGGCTTCTAGCCTTGCCTGCGGCCGAGTGCAGACTCTGCCTTGGTGCTCGCAACCCAGAAGCTAGGCAGCACCACCGGAAGAGGCACCAGTGAGCGCCAGGGGCGAGCCCGAGAAGATCGTCGAGCTCGACGCCGAGTACCTCGCGGGTCGGCGCTTCCCCTACCAGGAGGACATTTCCGAGATCGAGGACGTCGACCTCCTCGCGTCGACGCCGGGCGAGGACCTGAACTGGCTCGAGGACGTCGAGCTCCTGGAGGAGGAGGGGACGCCGGCCGTCTTCGACCGCTACTCCAACTCCTTCCTCCGCATCTACTTCCCCATCCCCGAGGGGCGCGAGGACGAGATCGCGCGCAAGGTGCTCGTCAAGCATCTCCAGTCGGGCAACTCCTACGGCATCCAGCTGAAGGAGGCGCACACGAAGTTCCCCCAGCCCGAGCTCGGCCCCTGGGTCGAGGGCTCACCTACTGTCGGCGCCGACTGGCGGGCGCCCGTCCTCGAGGGATGGGAGCCGCCGGCCCACTGAGCCGTACTAGGGCCGGGGCATGCCCCGGCCCCTACGGTCTTTTCTCAGACGCCGCGGCGGCCGTAGCCCACACCGCCGAAGAGCACGAGCACGAGCAGCACGATGATCAGGATCCAAACCCAAGTCGGCATATCGCGTTCCCTCCACCTGTCGGATCGACAGCCTCGTTCCTAGCCGCTTCGCTGCGACGGCAAACGTGGAGGGCGGACGCTGCGCCGCCCGCCCTCCTTCCAGTTTCCCGGGGTGTTTGCCTCGGCTCCGTGCATGAGTACGTCCGCCCGCGGTACGCGGATCCCCGCGTCGACGGATGGACGACGCTGGAGGCGCGGCCCGTCTGCGACGATGACGAGGCCCAGTCCCCGAAAGGAGCCGCTCATGAAGGTCACGATCATCGGCGCCGGCAACATGGGCCGCGGGATCGGCACGCGCCTCGTCGCCGGCGGGAACGAGGTGCAGATCATCGACAGGGATCCGGCCGAGGCCCAGGCGCTCGCGGCGGAGCTCGGCGACGCCGCGACGGCGTCGAGCCCGGGCGACGAGATCACCGGCGAGGTCGTCGTGCTCGCGGTCTACTACGGCAGCGTCGAGGACGCCGTCGAGCAGTACCGGGAGCAGCTGGCCGGCAAGGTCGTCGTCGACATCACCAACCCGGTCGACCTCGCGACGTTCGACGGTCTCGCCACTGCGGCCGGCACGTCCGCTGCCGAGGAGATCGCCGGCCTCCTGCCCGAAGGGACGGCGGTCGTGAAGGCGTTCAACACCACCTTCGCGGGTACCCTCGCCGCCGGAGAGGCCGGCGGCCAGCAGCTGGACGTCCTCATCGCCGGCGACGACGAAGAGGCGAAGGGAAAGGTGGCCGCGCTCGCCGAGGCCGGGGGCCTGCGCCCGATCGACGTCGGACCGCTTCGCCGGGCGCAGCAGCTCGAGCAGCTCGGCTTCCTCCACATGAGCGTGCAAGAGGCGCTGGGCGCCGGCTTCGGGAGCGCCGTGAAGCTGCACTGGTGAGCGCCCGCGATCCAGAGGAAGCGACCGCCGCCGCCGCCCCGGTCACAGAAGCCTCGCTCCCCGACGCCACCACGATGGGCGCCGCCCACCTCACGGTGTCCGACCTCGAGCGCTCCCTCGTCTACTACGGGCGGGAGATCGGCCTGCCGGTCGTCGGTGAGGCGGCCGGCCGGGCCTCGCTCGGGACCGGAGACACGGAGCTGCTCGTGCTGCACGAGGAGCCCGGCGCCCGTCTTGCCCGCGGCCACACCGGTCTCTACCACTTCGCCCTGCTCGTACCGGAGCGGGCCGACCTTGCCCGCTGGCTGGCGCATGCGGCGCGCGACCGCGTGCGTCTCGTTGGGCTCTCCGACCACTTCGTGAGCGAGGCGATCTACCTGAGCGATCCCGACGGGCACGGGATCGAGATCTACTGGGATCGCCCGCGCGACGTCTGGCAGGGGCAGGTGGCGAGCCGGATGACGACGCTGCCGCTCGACGTCGACAGCCTTCTCGGCGAGCTCCCGGACCCGGAGACGGCGCCGTTCGACGGCCTCCCGCCCGGCACGGTGATGGGCCACGTCCACCTCAAGGTCGCCGGGATCGCCGACACGATCGCCTTCTACCGCGACGTGCTCGGCTACGGCGTGACCGCTGCGCTCGGGACGCAGGCGGCCTTCTTCGCGGCCGGCGGCTACCACCACCACGTCGGCGCGAACGTCTGGGAGAGCGCGGGAGCCTCGCCTCCGCCCGAGGGCTCGGCGGCGCTCCGGCACGCGACGGTCGTCCTCCCGAGCCGCGAAGAGCGCGACGCGCTGGCGGATCGGGTCGGCGCGAGCGTCGGGCCCGAGGGCCCGACCGTCGCCGACCCGTCGGGGAATCGCCTCGTCCTCGCCCATCGTTAGACGCGCGGACGGCTACGCGGCGAGCGTCTCGAGGACGTCCCGCAGGAGCCCCGGCCGGTCGCTGAAGATCCCGTCCACGCCGAGGGCGGCCAGCTCGCGCATGCGCGCAGGGTCGTTGACCGTGAAGACGGTGGCGGCGAGGCCGAGGCTCCCGGCGAGGGCGAGCCGTGCCGGGCGGGCCGAGCGGTCCTCGAAGCCGACGCCCCAGAAGCGGGCGGCTGCGGTGGGGTCGGGACGGCGGCCGAGGTTGAGGACGTAGCGCAGGTCGGGCCGAGCGCGCTGCGCGTGCCAGAGGTCGCGGATCCGGAAGGAGAGCACGAGGACGTCCTCGGCGGGGATCCGGTGCGCCTTCAGGGCCGCGAGGAGGCCTTTCATCGCTGCGCCGTCCTTCGCCTCGGCGGCGAGCCCGACGCGCCCCCGAAGGGCTTCCAGGGTGGCGTCGAGCGTCGGGATCCCGGGAGGCGCCTCGCCGGAGACGGGCTCGTGGGAGACGACGAGCGTCCCGTCCGGGGCAGTGCGCGCGTCGAACTCGACGTAGTCGGCGCCCTGCTCGACCGCCAGCTCGAAGGCAGCGAGCGTGTTCTCGGGAGCGTCCCAGGAGGCGCCGCGGTGGGCCAGGACGAGCGTCATGCGAGCGGTGGCCGCATCCGGGCGAAAGACTACCCCGGTGCCGCTCTCGGCCTTCCTCCTCGCGCTCGCGGCCGCCTTCGTCCACGCGACGTGGAACCTCCTCCTCGCGCGCGCACGGGATCCCGAGGCGGCCGCGGCGGTGGCGCTCGTCGTCTCCGTCGTCGCCTTCGCGCCGGTGGCGGGCGCCGTCTGGGAGGTCGAGCGGGACGTCTGGCCGTACGCCGCCGGCTCGGGCGTCCTGGAACTCGCGTACTTCGCCCTCCTCGCCGCCGCCTACCGGCGCGCGGAGCTCTCCGTCGTCTACCCGCTGGCGCGGGGGCTCGCGCCGGTCCTCGTGCTCGTCGTCGGCATCACGGTGCTCGGCGCGGGCTCGTCGGCGGGGCAGGCGGCCGGGGTGTGCCTGGTCGGCGCCGGCGTCCTCCTCGTCCGTGGCTTCGGCCGGCAGGCCGACTCGCCAGGCGTGCTCTTCGGCGTCGCCAGCGCGGCCTGCATCGCCGCCTATACCCTTGTGGACGACCGGGGCATCGAGCACGCGAACGCGATCTCGTACCTCGAGCTCTCCATGCTCTTCCCGGCGGTCGCCTACGCGGCCGGCGTGGCCGCCTGGAAAGGCCTGCCGGCCCTCCGCGCCGAGCTCGG
>DASQWP010000205.1:0-6044 GCA_035640195.1 Gaiellaceae bacterium
TTCCGCGGCCGACCCCCCGTCGTTCGCCGCTTCGCCAGGCTCACCTTGGTTCCCGCTCGTCAGGTAGACGACTCCGGCCGCGGTAGCCGCGGCGATCAGCACGACGGCCAGGCCGACGGGCCAGCCGAGATTCTTCTGTCGGCTGAAGAACATGAAGATGGAGGGCTGGCTCGGAACGTCCTCAGGTAGGACGCGCACGATGCGCACGGGACCCGCAATTCCCTTCAGCTGGGCTCGGCCCCGGTCCACGTAACGGACGCCCGGCAGGCGTCCGGCGAGATGACTCGTCCCGGGAGTTATGAGGACTTCACCAGGGTGGGCCAGCGCGCACAGACGTGACGCCACGTTGAGTGCGGCGCCGCGGAAGGAGCCGTCCTCCAGGGCGATCGCCTCGCCCGAGTCGATCCCGATTCCGACGCGCAGAGGAAGCTCCGGGTTGGTGTCCGTCTCCTCCGCGAACTGCTGCTGCAGGTCCATCGCGGCTCGAATCGCCTGCCGCGCCGAGTCGAAGACGGCCAACGCCTCGTCGCCCCGGACCTCGATCAGCTCTCCGCCGCGAATCTCCACGCCCTCGCGGACGAGATCGCTGAACCTCGCCGCTAGGGCGGCAGCGGCCTCGTCGCCGTGCTCCTCCGTGAAACGGCTGTAGCCGCGGATGTCCGCGATGACGAACGTGCGGACGGATGCGTGTGGTTCGACAGCCAGGCTGCCAGCGAGTCTACGCGGTACGGCTCTGGGCCTCAAACGGGGCCTCGTCGCCCTTCTCGCCAAACAGCTCTTTGTAAGCTGCGGCCTGTGAGCGGCCAGCCGACCGTGCCGGCGGAAAGGGAGGAGGGGGGCGCGGAGCGCCGAGACGGGGTCCTGCGCTACTACCGGCTCGCCAAGCACCACGAATGGCAGGTGCGCGACCTCCCCTGGGAGGAGAAGCCTCCGATCCCCGAGACGCGCGGCTCCGAGGAGAAGCGTGCCCGCCGTCAGGGTGTCTGGCGCTCCGTCGTGACTCAGCAGCTCCAGGCCGATTCTCTGGCCGTCGAGATGGCGGCCCAGCTGCTCGAGCTCGCGCCCCATCACGAGGCGAAGCTCTACTACTCGACAATGGCGCAGGACGAGGCGCGCCACGTCGAGGCCTGGCTTCGTCTGGCCGAGGCGGCGGGCGGGACGAGCGAGCGCGACCCCTACCTCGACAAGCTCGCCCACTTCCAGCTGAACCTCGACTCGCTCGAGGAGAAGGTCTTCCTCATGCAGGTCTTCTTCGAGCGTTTCATCATCCCTCGCTTTCGCCTCATCGCCCGCTCCTCGCGCGGGACGGTGCTCGAGGACCTGTGCAACCGCCTCACGATCGACGACGGCATCCACCACAGCGCCGGCCTCGCCTACGAGCGCGTCCTCCTCGAGAGCGCCTCGAAGAAGACGAAGGAGAAGCTCGTCCGCGGCGCGAACCAGATGCTCCCGATCTTCGTCGAGCACGTGCTCTGGCGCCCGCCGGAGCGCGCCTGGATCGGAAACCTGATGGTCAACCGTGACCGCGAGCGCGTGCGGGCGGAGATCGAGGAGGGCATCCGCCTCGCCTCCTCGCTCGGCCTCGACGTTCGCGAGATCGTCGTCCCGTTCTCGTAGTCCCCCTTCTGGGGCACCAGCGGCTCAAGCTCGGGTCGCCGGCGCCGATAGGCAAGGGGAGGATCCTCTCCTCCTGGGCCGGGGATGACAGCTTCGCGCCCAGTACGAAGCGGCGGCGGGCCCTCTCTCGCCGCCGCTTCACTTTTCGCGAGACGCTTCTGGCGCCGGAGCGGCGGCGAACTCGTACTACGACGCTTCGGCGAGCCGGGTCCGGAGCCCGCTGGGCGCGGACGCACGGATGCCGGACTCGCCGTTCCACCGGGCCACGCTGGTCGTCCAGGCCTGGTGGGCGTGGTAGTCGCAGACGAGATAGAAGCGGCCGTCGGTAGCGCACACGTCCCGGGTCGCGGAGCGGTCGCAGCGCCGGTTCTCGAGCCGGTAGTAGCCCTCACAGCGATCCATGTATCGCGTCCTTCGGCAGTGCGAGCCCGCTGCCTCAGTCCCCGTCCGGGTGAAGGCGTCGCCGCCACGCTTCGCCGGCGGCGCGGCCCTCGGGCGTGGCCAGGAAGTGCTCGAGGGGAACGTGCAGCAGAGCGCCTCGGGCCTCGGCGAGCACGTCGCGCGTCTCCGAGTCGCGAAGCTCGGCGTCGACGTGGAGCCGTCGGCCTCGACTGCCCGTCAGCCAGGAGACGAGCGCGAGCTCGCGATTGATCGCCACCGGCTTGCGGTAGCGGACGAAGATCCGGACCGTCACGGCGGGGAACTTGTGCCACGTGGCGAGCAGGCCGCAGGCCTCGTCGAGCGCGGCCGCGACCAGGCCGCCGTGGACGACGCCCGGGCCGGCCTGGTGGCGGGAGCTGAAGGAGAAGCTCGCCTCGTAGCGCTCGATCCCTTCCTCGGTCGGCTGGGGCAGGCGGATCCCCTCGGGGTTGTCGCCGCAGCCCCAGCAGAGCGGGTCGTGATGCGGCGGGATCCGCGCTATCGGAGGCCGCCGCGCTCGAAATGCGCCCGGTAGAAGTTCTCGGAGCCGGCGGTGGCCATCGCCGCCGAGGCGGAGATCTCGAGTGCGAGCGTGGCGGCGGCGACGAGCTGGGCGAGACGGTAGACCTTCCCGGCCCCGTCGCAATCCATCAGCCGGAGCCAGGAGCGGGCGTACGGAAGCGTCGTGCCGCCGCCCACGGTCGCCACCTCGAGGCTCGCCAGGCGCATGGCCACGTGGAGCCCCGTCTCGGTTCGGTGCGCGGTGCCGTGCGCCATCGAGCTCGTCCCTACCATGCCGAGGTCCTGTCCCGTCGCGGTGAAGATCGCTGCGATGGCGGTCGCGGGAGTGAAGGCGACCGACTGCATCCCGGAGGCGACCGCGCCGTGCGTGCCGACGAAGGCGAGCTCGAGCAGGTCGTCGATGGTCGTCTTGAGCACCCGCCGCACGGCCTCCTCGGTGAGGGTGCACTCCGCAAGGACGGTCTTCCCATGGCCGCCCCGCTCGAAGTAGCGGTGCGAGATCTTCTTGTCCCCGCCCATGTTCCCCTCGAGCATCGCCCGCCGAGGCCGCACCGGCGCGCGCTCGAGCACGAACCCCTGGTTGAGGGCGTAGGCGTTGCGGGTGATCATGTTCATCCCGCAGGCGTCGCCGGTCGTGAACGCGTACATGACGTGGCACATCGGCCCGACCACGTGCGTCTCCAGCTCGCGGAGCCTGGCGTGCTTCGAGAGCCCGGCGACCGGCTCCGCTGCGAGCCAAGAGCGCATGTCGGCGACCTGGGCCTCGATCCAGGCGCCGAAGTCGCGCGCCTGCGCGACGTCGTCGAACAGGAACGCCGACGCGCGCGTGATCCGGTCCCGCAGCACGTACGTGCGGAAGCCGCCGGACTCGCCCACGGCGCGCGCGCCGCGGTAGAGCGAGATCGAGAGCCCGCCTTCGGTGTTGGCGAGGGGGACGTACACGCCCTCGCTTTTCCGGCCGCGCTCGATGAGCGTTCCATCCGGCTCCCCGAGCTCGTACTCCCCGAGCTGGACCTCGATCGGCCCGACGACCCCCACCGGGACGAGGGCGACCCCGGTCAGCGCTTCCGTCGCCCGGGCGAACGGCGCCAGGTCGTGGTCGAAGACGTGGCCGTCGACGCGTTCGGCGAGCTCGGCCTGACGAGCCCGGATCGACTCAGGATCGTTCTTGCGCGGCCACTTCCGTAGCTCCACGGCGCCAAGCCTAGTGGCTGAGGCGTGGCGGTAGGTTAGCCTCCACGCCCGTGACGGCCACACTCATGGACGGGAAGGGGCTGGCCGCGCGCGTGCGAGCCGAGGTGGCGCGCGAGGTCGAGGAGGTCGGCCGCCCCATCGGCCTTGCGACCGTGCTCGTCGGCGAGGATCCGGCCTCGGCGCTCTACGTCCGCCGCAAGCGGGAGGCATGCGCGGAAGTGGGCATCGAGTCGAGCCACCACGAGCTCGCCGAGGACGCCTCCGAGAAGGAGCTTCTGGCGCTCGTCGAGGAGCTGAACGCCTCCGAGCAGGTGACCGGCATCCTCGTCCAGCTCCCGCTTCCGGAGCAGATCGACGAAGACCGTGTGATCCGCGCCATCGCGCCGACGAAGGACGTCGACGGCTTCCACCCGGTGAGCGCCGGCTATCTGCTCCAGGGACGTCCGACGTTCGTGGCGGCGACGCCGTCGGGGATCATGGAGCTCCTGCGCGCATACGAGATTCCGCTCACGGGGGCGCGGGCGGCCGTCGTCGGGCGCTCGAACATCGTCGGCAAGCCGATGGCGCTCCTTCTGCTCGCGGAGCACGCCACCGTGACGATCTGCCACAGCCGAACGCTCGACCTCGCGGCCGTCGTGCGCGAGGCCGACGTGGTGGTGGCGGCCGTGGGTCGTCCACAGACCGTGACGGCGGAGATGGTGAGGCCGGGCGCGACCGTGATCGACGTCGGCATCAACCGCGTGGAGAGGAAGGTCGTCGGCGATGTCGACGAAGACGTGCGGGACGTGGCCGGCCATCTGACGCCGGTGCCCGGGGGGGTCGGGCCGATGACGATCGCGAGCCTCCTCCGGAACACCGTGCGCGCGGCTCGTTACCAGGCCGGTGCACTTGCCTTCCCCAGCGGGTGACGCTACCCTGCTTTCGCCGCGTACGGTGCGGTGTATTAAAGGACACGGCGGCCTTGCCGGGCCGTCGTTTGTTGTGAAGGAGGAAGTAGTTGGCTGAGGGCACCGTCAAGTGGTTCTCGAACGAGAAGGGGTACGGCTTCATCGAGCGGGAGGAGGGCGACGACGTCTTCGTCCACCACAGCGCGATCGAGATGGACGGCTACCGCTCCCTGACCGAGGGCCAGCGCGTCCAGTTCGACGTCGAGCAGGGTGACAAGGGCCTGCAGGCGAAGAACGTCGTTCTGGCGTAGGGCTCGCAAGCGTTCGAGCGCCTTGACGGGCCCCACACGGGGCCCGTCGCATTTCTAGACTGGAGGCCTGTGGGCATTTCGAGAGAGGACGTGCTCCACGTCGCGGCGCTGTCGCGGCTCGAGATCCCGGCTGACGAGATCGAGCCCATGCGCGAGCAGCTCGGCGCGATCCTGGAGGCGGTGGGCAAGGTCTCGGAGCTCGACCTCAGCGCCATCGAGCCGACGTCGCACCCCCTCGATCTGGTGAACCAGTGGGCGGCCGACGAGCCGCGCCCCTCGCTCTCCCGCGAGGAGGCGCTGGCGAACGCGCCCGACCCGGCGGAGGGCTCGTTCCGAGTGCCGGCGGTCGGGTGAGCGCCGTGCGCTCTCGGCACGTTGCGCGCGTTCTTAGGCACCGTGCGCGCGCCACGGGTGCGTCGGCCCGCGGTACGCTCGAAGCGGGTGGTGGCACGGGGTGGCCCCAGGGAGCGGCCCCGTGATCGACACCCTTCGCCTCACCGCCGAGGATGCCGCAGGCCTTCTGGAGCGCGGGGAGGTCTCCGGCGGAGAGCTCACCCAGGCCTACCTCGAGGCCATCGAGGCGCGCGATCCCGAGCTCCACGCCTACCTGCACGTCGTCGGCGAGGAGGGGAGCGGCGTTCCGATCGCGCACAAGGACGTGATCACGACCAAGGGCGTCCCCACAACGGCCGGCTCACGCATCCTCGAGGGCTACGTCCCCGTCTTCGACGCGACCGTCGCCTCCCGCTGCCAGGAGGCCGGCCTTCCCGTCCTCGGCAAGACAAACCTCGACGAGTTCGCCATGGGCTCGTCCACGGAGAACTCCGCGTTCGGCGCCACCCGCAACCCGTGGGACCTCGGCCGCGTGCCGGGTGGCTCGTCGGGCGGTTCGGCGGCGGCGGTGGCGGCCGGCGCGGTGCCCTTCGCCACCGCCAGCGACGGTGGCGGGTCGACCCGCATCCCGGCGTCGTTCGCCGGCCTGGTGGGGTTCAAGCCGAGCCACGGCCGCATCCCCCACCCCGGGCCGTCGGCCTCGGAGACCAGCGTCTTCGGCGCCCTGGTCACGACGGTGGCCGACGCCGCCCGCCACCTC
>DASQWP010000206.1:0-12631 GCA_035640195.1 Gaiellaceae bacterium
CGATGGCGACCGCGTCGTAGCCGATCAGGTCCATCGCGATCGTGTCGAAGAAGGGCACGCCCTTGTCGAGGCTCGCGTTGAACTCCGGACCGGCGAGGAAGTTGTCGCCGGAAGAGAGCATGACGACGCCGCGCTTCATGCCCCGCTGTTGCGGGCTCGGCTTGCCGGTGGTCGCGTCCGCCTTGAGGTTGTCGACGAGCGTCTTGAAGCGCGCGACACCGCCGAAATCTTCCAGGCCGGCGCCGGCGTTCAGAAGCTGAGACTCGCCGTCGTTGTTGTGCAGGATGGTGAGCCAGAAGTCGCCGGCCGGCTTCTTGCCGGCGGCGGTCGCCGGCCCGGCCGTGAGCGTGAGTACAAGCGTCAGCGCGGCCACGAGGGCGAGCGCCAACCGCAGTGTGCGTGTCATCTACTAGTCCTCCCCGGGGTTGGAATGCGCGCAAGGTATCGCGTTCCGGTGTGTCTTACAACCCGGCACGGGCGGATGTACTGACCTGAAAACGGCCCGGCCACCTCGGCGGAGGCCGCGCGGGGCCGACGAACCTCGGGCTAAGGACAACGGCGTTCACGTGGTCGGTGCGCGGACTGCCCTGGGAACTGAACAAAGGAGCCGCTATTCAGCGCGCTCCGAGGGCCTCCTCGACGCGCCTCCGGAACGACCGCGCGTCGACCGCCGGGTAGCGGTGGAGCTCCGGCTCGATCTCCCGGAAGTACCCGAGCGCCCGCTCGGGAAGGACGAGACCCGAGGAGACGAGCGACCGGACGTCCTCGAGATCCTGGGCGTGCGCACGCTCGAGCTTGGCGAGGACCTGCGCGTAGGGATCGAAGTGATAGAAGCTCAGGCGTCCCTCCCGCGCGACGAAGATACTCCTGTCCTCCCACCCTTCCGGTACCGGGACGAAGTCGGCGGGCGAGACCAGCTCGACGTTGATCCGAAAGTCGTCCTTGAGGCGCGGCAGCGCGCGGAGCACGGAGTCGCTCTCCGGGACGAGCTTCACGTCGACGTCGATCGTCGTCGCACGCCAGCCGTGCAGGACTGCGGTTGCACCGCCGGTGAGGTAGACGGCGCCCTCCTCCCGCGCCTCGGCGCCGAGCGCGCGCATGAAGCTACGGATCAGCTCGGCGTCGGCTAGCTCGCGCACTCGGCCGCGCGCTCGTAGCTGACGAGCCTGGCGACGAGCGCGTTGTAGCGCGAGTGCGCCGCGTCCGGATCCTCGCGCCAGAGGAGCTCGTACAGGCCCTTCTCGGGAGACGGGAGCGGCGGCGGGAGGTCGAGCCCCAGGCGCGCGAGGCGGGGAGCGCCGATCGAGACGAGCAGCGCCTCGACGGATTCGACTCCACGCTCGAGGTCGGCGAGGCCGGCCTCGACAAGGTCCGCGCCCGGCATCCCCTCTGGGACGCGCTGGGTCATGCAGCCGGCTCGGGCGCGGCCGCCTGGAGCTCGCGCCGCAGATCCTTGATCTCGTCGCGGAGCTTGGCCGCGTACTCGAAGCGGAGCTCCTCGGCCGCGGCGAACATCTCCTCCTCGAGCGTGACCACGAGCTTCTCCAGCTCCTCCGAGGACATGCCCTCGACCTGACGGCCGCGACGGCGCTTCCCCGGGACGTGCGGAGCCGACTCGAGCGCCAAGAACTCGGCGATGTCGGAGACGCCCTTGACGATCGACTCGGGCGTGATCCCGTGCTCCTCGTTGTAGGCGAGCTGGATCTCGCGACGGCGCTCCGTCTCGTCCATGGCGCCCTTGATCGCCTCCGTCATCTTGTCCGCGTACATGACGACCTTGCCGTTCACGTTCCTCGCCGCGCGCCCGATCGTCTGGACCAGCGCGGTCTGCCCGCGCAGGAAGCCCTCCTTGTCCGCGTCCAGGATGGCCACGAGCGACACCTCCGGCAGGTCGAGTCCCTCGCGGAGGAGGTTCACGCCGACGAGCACGTCGTACTCGCCCAGGCGCAGCTCGCGGATGATCCTGATGCGATCGAGCGTGTCGATCTCCGAGTGCAGATAGCGCGCGCGGACACCCGACTCGAGCAGGTAGTCCGTCAGGTCCTCCGCCATCTTCTTCGTCAGCGTGGTCACGAGGACGCGCTCGCCCGCCTCCTCCCTGCGCCGGACCTCGTTCAGCAGGTCGTCGATCTGGTTCCTCGTCGGGCGCAGGTCGACCTCGGGGTCGACGACGCCCGTGGGGCGGATGATCTGCTCGGCCACGTTCGTCGAGTTGCGAAGCTCGAACGGCCCGGGCGTCGCCGAGACGAAGAGGAGCTGCGGCACCTTCTCGAGGAACTCGTCGAAGCGCAGAGGGCGGTTGTCGAGCGCGGACGGCAGCCGGAATCCGTGCTCGACGAGCGTCTCCTTGCGGGAGCGGTCGCCCTCGTACATCCCGCCGAGCTGGGGGACGGTCTGGTGCGACTCGTCGACCATGACGACGAAGTCGTCGCGGAAGTAGTCGAGCAGCGTGTGGGGCGCCGAGCCCGCGGGCCGCCCGTCGAGGATGCGCGAGTAGTTCTCGATCCCGTTGCAGTAGCCGAGCTCCTGGAGCATCTCCAGGTCGTACTCGGTGCGCTGGCGGATGCGGTGGGCCTCGAGCATCTTCCCCTGCGACTCGAAGAGCTTCACCTGCTCCTCCAGCTCGTGCTTGATCTCCCCCACGGAGCGCTCGATCGTGTCCCGTGACGTGACGTACTGCGTGGCCGGGAAGACGGCCAGGTGCTCGAGGCGGGCGTAGATCTCGCCCGAGAGAGGGTCGAAGTGCGTGATCTGCTCCACCTCGTCGCCGAAGAACGAGACGCGGTAGGCCGACTCCATGTGCGCCGGCTGCACCTCGACGACGTCCCCGCGGACGCGGAAGCGGCCGCGCCCGAGGAAGGAGTCGTTGCGGGCGTACTGGATGTCGACGAGCTTGCGGAGCATCACGTCACGGTCGATCTCCATGCCGACGCCGAGAAGCACCGTCTTCTCCTCGTACTCGATCGGCGAACCGAGGCCGTAGATGCAGGAGACGGAGGCGACGATGACGACGTCTTTGCGCACGAGCAGCGCGCTCGTCGCCGCGTGCCGGAGACGGTCGATGTCGTCGTTGATGGAGGCGTCCTTCTCGATGTAGAGGTCGGCCTGCGGGACGTAGGCCTCCGGCTGGTAGTAGTCGTAGTAGGAGACGAAGTACTCGACCGCGTTGTCCGGCAGGAACTCGCGGAACTCGTTGCAGAGCTGGGCGGCGAGCGTCTTGTTGTGAGCGATCACGAGCGTCGGCTTCTGCACCTGCTCGGCGATCCAGGCCATCGTCGCGGTCTTGCCCGTCCCGGTCGCGCCGAGGAGCGTCTGGTAGGCGTCGCCCGCCCGGACCGTCTCCGAGAGGGACGAGATCGCCTGCGGCTGGTCGCCGGTCGGCCGGTAGGCGTCGGAGACGCGAAAGCTCGCCATCAGGCCAATCGTAGCCTCGGGCCTAGTCGAGCCCGAGCTCGCCCGCATACGCGCGCGCGTAGATCTTCCGCGCAGCGAGCACGTCGTCGACGTATTGCTCGGTCTCCGGGAAGCGGATCTCGCCGCCCGCGGCGATCCACTCGTCGACGTTCGTCTGGCCGGCGTTGTAGGCCGCGAGCGCCAGGCGCTCGTCCTCGTACTTGCGGAGCAGGCGGCGCAGGTAGAAGGAGCCGTAGCGGACGTTGATCTCGGGATCCAGCAAGTCCGCGACGCGGAAGCGGCTTCCGCCCGTGTTCAGCGCGATCCCCTCCGCCGTATCGGGGAGGAGCTGCATGAGGCCGAGCGCGCCCTCCGACGAGCGGGCGTCGGGATCGAACTTGCTCTCGCGGTAGATCACCGCCGCGAGCAGGGCGGGATCGAGGTCGTAGTTCGCGGCGTGCCCCCGCACGATGTGCTCGTACTCGAGCGGGTAGCGCAGACGTGCGTACCAGGACGGATTCGTCTGCTCCACGTAGACGAGCCCCACGGCGAGGGATGCGACGAGCACGACGCCTGCGAAAACGATCCTCATGCCCTCGACAGCCTGTCCACGACGTCGGACACGAATGCGTCGAGATCCTCGAGCGAGCCGTCGTTCACGTAGGTGAAGTCGGCGCGCGCGACCTTCTCCTCGTCCGGCAGGAGCCGCTGCTCGCGCGCGTGCATGGGCCGGATGTGGCGCGAGACGCGCACCTGCGGCGAGGCGGTGACGACGACAACCGCGTCGAAGTGCTGCTCGGCGCCGACCTCGTAGAGGAGCGGCACCTCGGTGACGCAGACCGCAGGTCGGTCGGGGAGGCTCGCCAGCTCGTCGCGCCAACGCAGATAGGTCGCCGACACGCGGGGGTGGAGCAGCGCCTCGAGCCACCGAAGCGCGGCCGGGTCGCCGAAGACGAGCTCGCCCACGCGGGCCCGGTCGATCTCGCCGTCCGCGCCCAGGACGTCCTCGCCGAGGCGCTCGACGATCGCCCGCTTCACCTCCGGGTCCTCGCGCAGGAGCCGGTGGACGATCTCGTCGCTCGAGATCACGGCCGCCCCGTGCCGGGCGAAGGCGCGGAGCGCCTCCGACTTGCCGGCCCCGATTCCGCCCGTGACGGCCACCGCCACGGGCTTCGCCTCGGTCCCCCTAGGCTTCGTCGTCGTCGGGAGAAGCCGGGGCTGCGCCCTCGGAATCGCCCGGGCCCGGACTCTCCGGCGCCACGTCGTCGGCCTCGATGCTCGCGTCGGCCTCCTCCGCCGGAGCCTCCTGCGCCGCCGGCTCCGAGAAGACCTCCTCCGAGAGCCCGAGCGCGGGCGCCGCATCGCCGATCGGGCCGCGTATGGCCTCGCCGCCCTCGACCCGCTTGAGCGAGAGCGAGAGGCGGCGGCGCTCCGCGTCCATCTCGATGATCTTCGCCTGCACCGTCTCGCCCTGCGAGACGATCTCGCGCGGGTTCTCGACGTGATGGTCGGCCAGCTCGGAGATGTGCACGAGCCCCTCGACGCCGGGGAGGATCTCGACGAACGCCCCGAACGTCACGACCTTCGTCACGCGGCCCTCCACCACGTCACCCTGGTCGTACGTGTCGATGACCTCCTGCCACGGGTCGGACTGGGTCTGCTTGAGCCCGAGCGAGATGCGCTGGCGCTCGCGGTCGATGTCCAGAACCTTGACCCGCACCTCCTGCCCGATCTCGAGCAGCTCGGACGGGTGATTGACGTGGCTCCACGAGAGCTCGGAGATGTGGATGAGCCCGTCGATGCCCTCGAGGTCGACGAAGGCGCCGAAGTCGACGATGTTCGAGATCGTCCCCTCGACGACGTCCCCCGGCGAGAGCCGGTCGAGGATGGCCTGCCGCATCTCGCGGCGCTCTTCCTCGAGCACGGCGCGGCGCGAGAGGACGACGTTGTTGCGGCTCCGGTTGAGCTCGATCACCTTGCAGCGCAGCGTCTGGCTCATGAACTCGTCGAGGTCCTGCACGCGGCGGATGTCGACCAGCGAGGCCGGCAGGAACCCGCGGACGCCGAGGTCGAGGATGAGGCCGCCCTTGACGACCTCGATAACGATGCCCTCGACGGGCTCGCCGCTCTCGGCTGCGCCCTCGATCCTCTTCCATGCCATTTCGAAGCGCGCCCGCTTCTTGGAGAGGATGAGCCGCCCCTCGGCATCCTCCTTCGTCATCACGAGCGCGTCGATCTCGTCGCCCAGCTGCACCTCGTCGGCCGGGTTGACGGAACGGCGGATGGAGAGCTCGGAGACCGGGATGACGCCCTCCGACTTGTAGCCGATGTCGACGAGGACCTCGTCCTTGTCGACGCGGACGACCTTGCCGCTCACGACCTCGCCCTCGTTGATGACGGGGAAGGTGGAGTCGTAGTCGGGGATCAGCTCCCCGTCCGGACCACGCGTCCAGACGTCGTCCTCAGTCGCTCGAATCTCTGCTTCGGTCGCGGTCTCGTTCGGGGCCATGCAGGATCGCGCATTATAGCTAGGGACTCATGAACGGCCGGGACCTCCTCATCCTCGCCGCGGTCCTCCTCGTCGGAGGTTTCGCCGTGGCAGACGCGATCCGGGGCGGGGCCGAGTCGGCCCGGCCCGAGACGCGGTCCGAGGAGCCGACGACGAGGCAGAGCGTCGTCCCGTCGCCGCCCGACGATCTGGGGCGGACGCGATTCCCAGGTGTCTCCGGAGCGGGAGGCGCGGTCGTCTTCACGCAGCCGGGCACCTGTCCCGTCCGCGAGGTCGACGTCTCGAGCGGCCTCGAGTTCCCGAACGTCGTCTCTCGCTCGTCGTGCGAGCTCTGGGTCGCTCCCGTGACGGCGAAAGTCGCGGTGGGAACCGGCCAGGGGTCCCGCGACACGGTGCCGTTCCGCTTCCTCGACCTGGACGGGCAGTCGGGGAACCTGGGCGGCTCGCGCGCGCTCTTCGGCTTCATGATCTGGAGCGACGACGGCCAGCGCGCCGCCTGGTGCACGCGCCCGACGACCGGATTCGACCTCCAGGTCGTCGGAGCGGAGGCCCAGCGCCTCTCCGAGTGCCCCGCCGCGTACACGCCGGATGGCGAGATCGCGTACGCCCGCGAGAACCTCGTCGTCGTCGAAGGCGGGCGCGTCGAGGTCCGCGCCACCGGCGCCGTCACCTTCGTCCACTACGGCGCGGACGGCTCCGTCGCCGTGCTGGTCGACGGAGCGCGGATCGAGCGCTGGGCGGCAGGACGGCGGCAGCAGACGCTCGATCTCCCGGCTGACCTCGAGGGCAGGAATCCGATCTTCACGCCCGACAACTGCTCGGTTCTGTTCAACCTCGGAGACAGGATGCGCCTCATCGACGTCGGCTGCTCGGCGTTCGAGGAGCGGGCCTTCGACGGGACCGCGGCGGCTTGGTCGCCGGACGGACGCTGGATCGCCGTCGGTGGGCCGAGCGCGATCGTCTTCCACGACCTCGTCGAGGGAGCGGAGCCCGTCTTCTGGCCCATCGGCGCCGTCGAGATCGCCTGGCGCCGCTGATGGCGGCGCCGGCCACCGCCCTCCTTCTCTTGCTGCTCGCCGCATCCGCCTGCGACGGAGCCGACGCGGACGAGGGCCGAACCGCGGCCACCTCATCCGGCGAGACGAGCGCTCCCGAGCCGCCCGGAACGACGACCGCTCCCGCGCCTCCGGAGCCGGATGTGGCGCTCGTCCCCACGCCCGAGGACGCGCTCGCAGCGTGTCGGAGCTCTCGCCCTCTCCGGCGGGCCTGCCCGCGGCTCGTCCCCGAGGCACCGTACGACGAGCGCCCCGAGGTGTACGTGGTCGAGCTCCGCCCGGGCGGGCGAGGAGGTCCCGAGACGTTCAACCTCCAGTGGGGCGCCGAGGACCCGGCGCGGCCCGAGCGAAACCGCCCACCTCGGCTCTCCCATCTCGTGGTCGCGGCGGGCAGACCGGGGACGACGCTCCGCGGCATCGCGACGCGCACCCTCCGCCGGGCCGACTGGCAGGGCCGGCGTGGATCGCTGCTCCTGGCCGCTCCCTACCCGGGGGGCGGCCTCATGGGCGACCACCTGATCTTCCGCTGGCGCGACGCGGGCCGGGAGTACGCGGCGTCGCTCCACGCCTGGGAGCCCTTCCAGGAGACCGTGGAGACGCTCGAGGCGATCGTGGCCTCCATGCCACGGCCCTGACGCCCTAGGCTAGGGTCAGCGGTCGAGCGCGTACCAAACGACGTCGTGGTCGTGCCAGTGAGCGGTCCCGCGCTCGGTCATCCCGAGCCGCTCCATGACGGCCCGGGAGCGGGTGTTGTCCGGCCGAGTAATCGAGATGAGCTGCGGGTCGTCCAGATGCTCGCGCCAGCACTCGACGGCGGCGCAGCCCGCCTCCGTGGCGAGACCGCTGCCCCACCAGCCCGGGTGGAGAACCCAGCCGACTTCGACCGGATCGGGCGATTCGGGCCAGTCGTGGTGTCTGATGAGGCCGATGCGCCCGACTAAGTGCCCGCTCTCGAGCTCCTCCGTGGCCCAGAGGCTGAAGCCCTCGGTGGCCCATCCACGCTCGAAGGTCTCGATCAAGCGCCGCGTCTCCTCGAGATCGAGCACGCGCATGGTCGCGGCGTATTCCGGGTGGCCGTGGATCTCCGCGAGCGGCTCCGCGTCCTCCTCGCGCCACTGCCGGAGGAGCAGCCGCTCCGTCCGCAGCTCGCGGGGGATCACGACTTCGCTTCGTTCCAGTCGTCGCCGACGCCGACGTCGACCGCGAGCGGCGGGTCGAGCGGATAGGCGCCGCACATCTCCTCGCGTACGAGGTCGCGGACGGCGGTCGTCTCCACGTCGGGCACCTCGAGGAGGAGCTCGTCGTGCACTTGGAGGACGAGGCGCGCCCCTCTGCCCTCCTCCCGCAGCCGCCGGTGGATCGCCACCATGGCCGCCTTGATGATGTCCGCCGCCGACCCCTGCATGACGAAGTTGACCGCCAGCCGCTCGCCGAACCCGCGTGTCTGGCGGTTGCGTGCCTTCAGCTCCGGCACGGGCCGCCGGCGGCCGAAGAGCGTGCTGGCATAGCCGTCGCGCTCGGCCTGCTCGATCGTCCGTTGGATGAAGTCCTGGACGTGCGGGAAGCGGGCGAGGTAGGCGTCGATGTACTCCTGCGCCTCCTCACGCGGGATGTCGAGGTTCTCCGAGAGCCCGAAGGCGGAGATGCCGTAGATGATCCCGAAGTTGACCATCTTGGCGACGTTGCGCTCGTCCTTCGTGAGCGTCGCGCGCTCCTTGCCGAGCACCTCCGCCGCCGTCGCGGCGTGGATGTCCTCCCCGGCCGCGAAAGCCTCGCGCAG
Organism: Gaiellaceae bacterium; assembly: GCA_035640195.1. Taxonomy (GTDB): domain Bacteria; phylum Actinomycetota; class Thermoleophilia; order Gaiellales; family Gaiellaceae; genus DASQWP01. The sequence goes on from DASQWP010000206.1 coordinate 8,738, forward strand.
CTTCGGCTCGCCGGAGACGTGCGCGAGGATGCGCAGCTCGACCTGGGAGTAGTCGGCCGAGAGGAGTCGCGTTCCGGCCTCGGCGACGAAGGCGCTCCGGATCTCGCGGCCGAGCTCCGTGCGGATCGGGATCGCCTGGAGGTTGGGGCTGGTCGTCGAGAGCCGCCCCGTGGAGGCGACGTGCTGGTTGAAGGTCGTGTGCAGGCGCCCGTCCCCCTGCGAGATGAGGCCGGGAAGCGGCCCCAGATACGTGTTCAGGAGCTTCGAGTACTCGCGCCACTCCTCGATCACGCCGACGATCTCGTGCTCGTGGCGGATCGAGCGGAGGACGCGTGTGTCGGTCGAGTAGCCCGTCTTGCCCTTGCGCCCGGCCGTTAGCTCGAGCTTCTCGAAGAGAATGCGCGCGACCTGCGGCGTCGACCCGAGCATGAACGCCTCGCCGGCGAGCTCCTGCGCACGCGCCTCGAGCTCCTCGACCCGGTCGGCGAGCCGAGCCGTGATCTCGCCCATCCGGTAGGTGTCGATCCTGACGCCCGCGTCCTCCATCGCCGCCAGCACCTCGGTGAGCGGGAGCTCGATCGTCCTGTAGAGCGGATCGAGGCCGCGCTCCGTGACACGCGAGCGGAGGAGGGGCGCGAGCCGGAGCGTCGCCGCGGCGCGACGGACGAGCGCCGCCGTGTCCTCGTCCGTTGCCGGCTCGGGTTGGAGCTCGACGCCGTACTCGGCGGCGAGATCGTCCAGGACGTAGGAGGAGCGGCCCGGCTCGATCAGGTACGCCATGAGCAGGGTGTCGTCGCTCGCGGCGACGCGAAGCTCCTTCGCGTCGTGGACGAGAACGTCGCGGCCGCGGAGCGCTTTTGGAAGCTCGCCGTGCAGTCCGACCACCACCGGGTTGTCCTCGACGGCGAGGGCTGCGCGGTCCGTCGACGCCGCGACGGCTGCCGGCTCCGATCCTGAAGGAAGCTCGCCTTCCCGCCACGGAACCTGCACGCCCTCGACCTTCATCGGCGCGGCCGGCAGCGCCTCGTCGATGACGTCGACGCGCTGGAGCAGGTTGCGGAACTCGAACTGCCGGAACATCTCCTTGAGCTGGGAGCGGTCGGGCGGCGCGAGAACCAGCTCGGTCGGGTCGCACTCGAGGGGCAGGTCTCGGCGCATCGTGGCCAGCTCCTTGGAGGCGCGCGCCTGCTCGGCATGCTCGCGGAGGTTCTTCGAGCGCGCCGGCGAGAGCTCGTCGACGTGCTCGAGCACGCCCTCGAGCGACGCGTACTGGGCCACGAGCTGTCCGGCGGTCTTGTCGCCGATCCCGGGGACGCCGGGAATGTTGTCCGACGTGTCGCCCTTGAGCCCGATGAAGTCGGGCACCTGCTCGGGCGTCACCCCGTAGCGGGCGAAGACGCGCTCGGGCGTGTACACGTGCACGTCGGCGACGCCGCGCGGCGTCATCATCAGGCAGACGTTCTCGGAGCAGAGCTGGAAGGCGTCCCGGTCCGTGGAGACGACGCAGGTCTTGACCCCGGCCTCGTCGGCGCGGGTGGCGAGCGTGGCGATGACGTCGTCCGCCTCCCAGCCCTCGAACTCCAGGTTGCGGTAGCCGAACGCCTCCACGATCGGCCGGAAGTGCGCGAACTGCTCGCGCAGGAGGTCGGGCATCGGGCGACGGTCGACCTTGTACTCCGGCGCGAGCTCGGTCCGGTGCACCGGCCGCGTGTCCCAGGCGACGGCGACGCCCTTCGGCGCGTAGTCGGAGAGGAGCTTGAAGAGCATGTTCGTGAAGCCGAGGAGCGCGTTCGTGGGAAAGCCCTCGCTCGTCGCGAGCTCCTCCGGCAGCGCGAAGTAAGCCCGGTAGGCGAGGTTGTTGCCGTCCACGAGAAAGAGGTCGGACTCGCGGGCGGGCGCGTCGTCGAGCTGGAGCTCGACTCCCGTCAGGGTCTTCGGCATCTCACCCCGAGTCTACGTCGCCGGGACGGCCGGACGGCCGTTCCCGGACCGCGCGGAGCTACTCCTCGCCGAGGTACGTCTTGCGAACGCGCTCGTTCCGCTTCAGCGCCTGTGCCTCGTCGGCGAGGGCGATCCGGCCCGTCTCGAGGACGTAGCCGCGCTTGGCGGTATCGAGCGCCATGAGCGCGTTCTGCTCGACGAGCAGGATGGGCGTGCCCTGCTCGTTGATTTCCTGCACGATCTCGAAGATCTTCTCGACGAAGATCGGCGCCAGGCCCATGGAGGGCTCGTCGAGCATGAGGAGCTTCGGCCGCGCCATCAGGGCCCGCCCGATCGCGCACATCTGCTGCTCGCCGCCCGAGAGCGTCCCTGCCTTCTGGCTCTTGCGCTCCGCGAGACGCGGGAAGAGGGAGAACACGCGGTCGAGGTCCTCCCGAATCGCGGAGCGGTCGCTCCGCTGGAACGCGCCCATCTGGAGGTTCTCGAGCACGCTCATGCGCGGGAAGAGGCGCCTGCCCTCGGGCGACTGGGAGATGCCCATCTTGACGACGTTGTGGGGGCGCTCCTGGGAGATCTCCTTTCCCTGGAAGCGGATCGTCCCCGTGCGCGGGTGGTTGAGGCCGTTGATCGAACGGAGCGTCGTCGACTTCCCGGCACCATTCGCCCCGATCAGGGTGACGATCTCCCCCTCGCGCACCTCGAGCGTGATGCCCTTGAGGGCGTGGATCGTCCCGTAGTACGTGTGTACGTCGTTGAGTTCGAGGATCACCCCGTCGCGCTGAGGTGTGGATCCGCTCACGGCGCCGCCTCCGCAGCCGCGCCCCTGCCGAGGTAGGCCTCGATGACCCGCTCGTCCTTCTGGACCTCCTGGGGGCTGCCCTCGGCGATCTTCTCCCCGTAGTCGAGCACCGTCACGCGGTCGGAGACGCCCATCACGACCTTCATGTCGTGCTCGATGAGGAGTACGGTGAGCCCGAGGTCGCTCCTCAGCTTCTCGACGAAGGCGATGAAGTCGGCCGTTTCCTGAGGGTTCATCCCGGCGGTCGGCTCATCCAGGAGGAGGAGCCTGGGATCGGTGGCGAGCGCGCGGGCGACCTCGAGGCGCCGCTGGTCGCCGTAGGAGAGGTTGCGGGCGATCACGCGGTCGCTCCCGCGCAGCCCCGAGAAGAGCAGGAGCTCGCGGGCCCGCTCGCGGGCCTGGCGCTCCTCACGGCGCAGGCCCGGCGTCCCGAGGACGGAGCGGACGAGGCCGCCCTTGAGGCGGGCGTGCATGCCGACGAGCGTGTTCTCCAGCGCAGTCATGAGCGGGAAGAGGCGGATGTTCTGGAACGTCCGCCCTATGCCCAGCTCGGTGATCGCGTGCGGCGGCTTGCCCGTGATCTCCTGCCCGCCGAACTCAATGCGCCCGGAGGTCGGCTTGTAGACGCCCGTGAGCATGTTGAAGAACGTCGTCTTCCCGGCGCCGTTCGGCCCGATCAGGCCGACGATCGAGCGCTCGGGGATGCCGAAGTCGATGTCGTTCACCGCGACTAGCCCGCCGAACTCCTTGCGAACACTGTCGGCGGAGAGGAGGTTCGCAGCCATCATTCCGCCCTCGGCCGGTCGGCAGGATCGCTCGGCCTTGTCGGCTCGGTCGGCGCGTCGGTGACCCCGCCCTGTTCCCCTTGCAGGATCGGGTCCGCGAGCTCGGCCTTGTGCCGCCGTTCGGTGATGAGACCCGTCGGCCGGAACAGCATGACGATCACGAGGATCGCTCCGTAGATCGAGAAGGCGTACCGGCCGATGTCGACGTTGCGGTCGAGCGCGTTCGAGAGCGAGGCGCCGATGTTGGACAGGCCCTGGAAGTTGAGCCAGGCGAGCACGGCGCCGCCGACGACCGCCCCCCAGACGCTTCCCATGCCCCCGAGGATCACCATGCAGAGGATGAAGACGGAGATCTGGAAGACGAAGTCG
>DASQWP010000207.1:0-3777 GCA_035640195.1 Gaiellaceae bacterium
CTATGGGTACACCCCTGCGATCGTGACCGGGAAGCCCGTGGAGCTGGGTGGCTCGCTCGGCCGCGACGCAGCCACGGGCCGCGGCGTCGTCTACTGCCTCGCGGAGGCCGCGCGCGACCTCGGCATCGACCTCGAGGGCGCCACCGTCGCGGTGCAGGGCTTCGGCAACGTCGGCTCGTGGGCGGCGCGACTCGTCGGCGAGCTCGGTTGCAAGGTGGTCGCCGTCTCGGACGTGCGGGGCGGCGCGTACGCGGAGGAAGGCCTCTCCGTGCCGGCGGCTTACGAGTGGTCGCGGGAAAGCGGGTCGGTCGTCGATCTCAAGGGCACGGAACGAATCACGAACGAGGAGCTCCTCGAGCTCGACGTGGACGTGCTCGTTCCGGCGGCGCTCGACCGGGTCGTGAACGAGAGCAACGCAGACGCGGTCAAGGCGCGAATCGTCATGGAGGGCGCCAACCATCCGGTCACGCCCGCGGCCGACGGGATCCTGGACGAGCGCGGCATCGTCGTCGTTCCCGACATCCTCGCCAATGCCGGCGGCGTCACCGCCTCGTACTTCGAGTGGGTGCAGAACATCCAGCAGTTCCGCTGGGACGAGGAGCACGTCAACACGGAGCTGCGCAAGGTGATGGCGAACGCGTGGAAGAACGTTCACGGCCGAGCGACGGTCGATGGAATCCCGCTGCGGCTCGCCGCCTTCGCCATCGCCGTGGAGAAGGTCGAGCACGCCGACCGGCTGCGCGGCTACGTCTGAGCCACTGACGGTGACCGGCGGACACGTCACTCGCGGACACGCCGGGGTCTGACCCCGGACACGGCTGTTCTCGTCACGGCCAGTTGGCCGAGCGGGGAACCGCAGGCATAAGTGCGTCCGGAGTGCCACCGGCTTCTGCGGCGAGCACGGCTCCTCGGGACCCGTCCGGTGCCTGGCACCGGCCCTGGCGGGAAGGGGCGAGGGGACAAAGCCGCCGCGGACACGACGGGGTCTGACCCCGGCAGGTCCGTTCTAGACCTCCTTGAGGAAGCGGCGTGAGACCTCCCCGTAGCCCAGCGCCGCGTAGAAGCGGTGCGCGGCCTCGCGCGCTCGGCCCGCTCGCGGATCCTCACACGCCGATTCCGACGAACTCGAGGGCGCGATTGACGGCGACGTTCAGCCACCAGAAGCGGTCGAAGAAGAGGAGCAGGCCGATCGCCACGAGCAGGGCGCCGCTGACGACTCGCAGCGTCCCGTAGCGGTCGCGCAGCCAGCGGAAGGCGCCCAGGGCGCGATCGAACCCGAGGCCGACGGCGAGGAAGGGGATGGCAAGCCCGGCCGAGTAGACCGCGAGGAGGAGAACGCCCTGTGCGACCGTCTGGCCCTCGCTCGCGAGCGCGAGGATGGAGGCGAGCACCGGGCCGATGCAGGGAGCCGCGCACACGCCGAAGGCGGCGCCGAGCAAGGCCGACGATCCGCTCCCCCGAGCGCCCTCGACGAGTCCGGGTGCAGCCAGCCGCTCGAGGAAGGGAAGCGGCAGGAGCCCCATGAAGGCGAACCCGAGCACGACGACCAGCAGGCCGGCGACGGAGAGCAGCAGCCTCCGGTTCTCGCCGACCAGCCCGCCGGCCGCTCCCGCGGCCGCGCCGAGGCCGATGAAGACGAGTGCGAATCCCGCGACGAAGGGCAGGCTCGCCCCGACCACACGCCCGCCCCGCGCCCCGACCTCGCGCCCCGACACCGTGGCGAGGTAGGCAGGAACGAGCGGGAGGACGCACGGCGTCGCGAAGGACAGGAGCCCGGCCGCGAAGGCGAGCGGGATCTTCGCCTCCATCACGCGTCGAAGCGGGCGAGCTCCTCGTCGACGCGCCGCTCGAGGTCGGGGTCGAGCGGTCCGCGCCCGTTCGCCGACGCGTCCAGCGGCGCCTCCTCCTCGGATCGGCCGCGGCTCCACCGGCGCGCGGCGATGCCGAGGGCGGTCACCGCCGCAAGACCGCCGGCGAGCGGAAGGAGCCACGCGAGCAGGTTGAACCCCTCCCTCGGCGGGGCGGCGAGCACGTCCTCTCCGAAGCTCTCCACGAGCGCCGCCTTGATCTCGCTCTTCGTGTCCCCCGCGTCGATCCGCTCGCGCACGAACGCCCGGATGCGGTCGGCCACGGGGGCGTCGGAGAGCGCGAGCGGCGCGTTGCACGTCGGGCACCAGAGCTCCCGCTCGAGCTCCGCCAGCGTCGGCCGCTCCTCGCTCGCCAGAGCCGAGCCGGCCGCGCAGAGGGCGAGGAAGGCTATGAGAACGAGCGCCCGCATCAGCCGTGGAGCGCGAGCCGGATGTTCTCCTCCAGCTGCTCCTCCGTGAACTCGCCCCGGATGTGCTCCCCGACGAGCCGTCCCTCCCGATCGACGAACCACGTCTCCGGGAAGGCGCTGTAGCCGTAGCGGCCGAGCGTCACGCCGTTCCGGTCGTGCGCGATCGGATACGTGAGCCCATAGCGCTCGACGAAGCGGCGAGCGTCGCTCTTCAGGTCCTGCGCGTCGACTCCGAGGACGACGAGGCCGTCGCCCCGGTAGCGCTCCCAGGCGCCCTGGAGCAGAGGCGCCTCCTGCTTGCACGGCTGGCACCACGACGCCCAGAAGTTGAGGACGACCGCCTTGCCGCGGTAGTCGCTGAGCGAGATGGTCTCCTCCCCGTCGAGCGACTCGAGCGCGAAGTCCGGCGCCGCAGGACGCTTGCCCGCCGCGACGGCGTCGTCGAGGCCGCGGCCCTCCTCTTGCTGCGCGACGCGCCAGCCGAGGAGAACGACGAGGAGGGCGACCACCGTGACGGCGGCCGCCTGCAGGATGAGCTTGCCGCGGCGCGCCATGAGCCGCGACCCAGTCTACCCACGGCCCTACGCGCCGACGATGAAGACCGTCGTCCCGTACCGCACACGCTCGAAGAGCCATTCCGCCTCGTGGAGGTACATGCGGACGCAGCCGTGCGAGGCGAAGCCGCCGATCGAGGCGGCGTTGTACGTGCCGTGGATGCCGACGGCTCCCACAGAGAGCCCCATCCAGCGCGTCCCGAGCGGGTTCCCGGGTCCGGGCGGGATCGGCGAGGCCCCCGAGGCCCAGCCCGTGTTGGGCGGGTACCACCATGGGTTGCGCTGCTTGGAGACGATCCGGAAGCGGCCGATGGGCGTCGGGTACGACGGCTGGCCGACCGCAACTCGGAAGGCACGGCGAAGCCGCATCTTCCCGCTCTTTCTCGTCCCGCGGTAGAGGTACAGGCTTCGCGAGCCCCGGCGGATGACGACGGCCGGCCCGATGTTCCCGCGCCTCACCTCGGGGCGGAGGCTGCGGACGGGCAGCGCGAGGGGCCCTCGCGTGTGGTGCCTGAGCGCCTGCGCGAGCGCCCGACGGGCCGGGTACGCCACGAGCTTCCGTCCGGGCTTGTGGGTCCTGATCCGAGGGGTGAGACCACGAAGCGCGACGCTTGCGTTCCGCGGGGCTCTGTAGTACCGCCTCGCGAGGCGGTTCACCCACCGCTTCAGGCGCCACTTCGTCAAGCCGACGTGGAGCTTCACCGCGGTGTTGGGCGCCGCGACGAGGGCCGCGTCGACCGCTCTCGGGGCACGGAGCCAGGCCCCCAGCCTGCTCGGGGAGACGGAGAAGCGCGCTCCGCGGAGCGTGTAGAGGAGACGGCGCTCGAAGGAGCTCCTGACGGCGACGATCGCCTCCGGCCCCGTCATGCCGCCGACGTCGACGCCGCCGAGCGTCACGCCCGCGGCGATCTCGGGCGGATCCTGGGCGTGCGCGGGGGCCGCGGC
>DASQWP010000208.1:0-5683 GCA_035640195.1 Gaiellaceae bacterium
GGGCCTCACGATCGTCCCGTCGAGGTAGTCCCCGAGCAGGTGCACGTTCCAGATCCGATTCGCGGACGACTCGCCCATGTCCGTCGTGAAGCTCGTCAGCTGCCGGCGGATCCCGAGCGCCTTCGCGTCCCGCGTGGAGAACGCCGCCGGAAGCGCCGTCAGCGAGACCCGCGCGCGGCGCGGGCCCGGTCCGAGCGCCGCCCGCAGCACGGCGGCCTGCGCCTTCGCCGGCGCGAGCGTCGTCCCCGGCCGCGCGCGAACGACGCGGACGCGCTCGCCGACGACCCGGAAGCCCGCGTCTACGGGCTTGCGCGTCTTGGCCTTCACCATCGGCTCCAGGAGCTCCGTCAGGCCCTTCCGGTCGAGGGCGAGCCGGTAGACGCCGTCGCCACGCTCGAAGCGGACGAGACCCGCGAGCGCACGCGCGGAGAGCTCGCCGACAGCGTTCTTGCGGAACCGAATCTCGACGGGGGCGGCGACGACCGCGCGCGCCTGCAAGGCCGTCGCCTGTGCCTCGGCAGTCGTGAGCCTCGGCGCGACCCGCTCGACCTCGGCCGCGAGCCACGGCGAGCCGCCGAGCCCGGCCACCCGCACCGACTCGACGAGCCCCTGGACCTCCACGGTCGTCCCGAGGCGTCCCTTGATCACCACCGGCTCCCCGCCTTCCATCCGGAGTCGGGCATCGACCGGCCGCCGTGTCAGGCGCCGAAGCGTGTTCGAGACGCTCGCGCGCTCGCCGGGTTGGAGGTGCAGGACCGGCTCCACCTCGCGCTCGAAGAGCAGGGGGGCCGCGAGCGAGCGGAGCCGTGTCAGGAACGAGTCACGGCCGGCCCCGAAGGCGCGTTCCTCCGTGGCGGCGATGTCGAGCGCCCACAGCCGACCCGGGCGTACCACGAACGTGCGCTTCCCGACGGCGACGGTGACCGGCTCGTCGAGGGTCGCTCCCAGCTCCGCCCGGAGCTTCGCCTGCGCGTCCAGGCGCGAGAGGCCGCCGATATCGACGCCCGCGACGCTCACGCCTGGGAGGACCGCCTCTCGGAGCGTCAGCGCCCGCGCGAAGACGGCTGTCCCTATGAGGAGGAGGACGAACGCGAGGCAGACGGCGACCGTGCTCACGCGGCCGAGCCGGCGAATCGGGCGCGTCAGCCTGGCCGCGATCTCGGTCATGGGGTGCGGAGGTTAGCCGGAATCGTCGTCCCTATCATTCCCGGCATGACCGGACGGAACCCGCTCAGCGAGCTGCCTTCCGTCGACCGGCTGCTCGCCCTCGAGGAGATCCGGACGCTCGTCGAGCGCCATGGGCGCCCGCTCGTGCTCGCGGCGGCTCGCGCCGCCCTCTCGCGCGCGCGGGAAGAGATCGGGGCCGGGTACGAGCCGGGGGACATCGGCGCTCGCGTCCTCTACGAGCTCGAGGATCTCGCGCGTCCCGGGCTCCGCCGGGTGCTGAACGCAACGGGCGTGGTCGTCCACACGAACCTCGGGCGCGCGCCGCTCGCCCCGGAGGCACTCGCTCGCGTCCACGAGGCAGCCGCCGGCTACTCGAACCTCGAGTACGACCTCCAGGCTGGGGCCCGCGGCTCCCGCCAGGATCACGTGGCCGGGCTCCTCCGGGAGCTCACCGGCGCGGAGGGGGCGCTCGTCGTGAACAACAACGCAGCGGCCGTGCTGCTCGCGCTCGCAGCCCTCGCGGAGGGCCGGGAGGTCGTCGTCTCCCGGGGCGAGCTCATCGAGATCGGAGACGGATTCCGCATCCCAGACGTCCTCGCCCGCTCCGGAGCGGAGCTCGTCGAGGTGGGGACGACGAACCGCACTCGCGTCGCCGACTACGAGGCGGCGATCACGGAGCGGACCGCGGCGTTTCTCAAGGTGCACCAGTCGAACTTCCGCATGGTCGGGTTCACGGAGCAGCCGCGGACGCGCGAGCTGGCCCGCCTCGCGGAACGGCGCAGACTCGTGCTCGTCGACGACCTCGGCTCGGGGGCGCTCGTGCGGCTCGGGGACGAGCCGACTGCGCAGGCGAGCCTGGCCGAGGGCGCCCACCTCGTCACGTTCTCCGGCGACAAGTTGCTCGGCGGCCCACAGGCCGGCATCGCAGTCGGGCGAGCCGACCTGGTGGAGCAGATGCGCCGGCACCCGCTCCAGCGCGCGCTCCGCGCCGACAAGCTCACGCTCGCCGGGCTCGAGGGCACCCTGGCCCTCTACCGGGCGGGAAGCCGCGGGATCCCCGTCCTGCACATGCTCGAGGAACCGGCCGAGGACGTGCGCGCACGCGCCGAGCGGCTTGCGGAGCTCACGGCCGGCACCGTCGAGGAGACGGTGGCGCGCTCCGGAGGAGGCGCTCTGCCGGCGACCGAGATCGCGAGCTACGCGTGCGCGCTTCCGCCCGAGCTCGCGGAACCGCTCCGCTCGGGCGAGCCGCCGGTGATCGGGATCGTGCGGGACGACCGCCTGCTCCTCGACTGCCGCACGCTCGCCGACGGCGAAGTCGACGAGGTCGCCGCCGCCGTGGCGGCCGCGCGCGGTCGGACCATCCGCGCGTGACCGACGTCACGCCCGAAGCCCGCCTCTGGGACATCATGCGCGGCACCCTCGCCACGAGGTCGCTCGCGCTCGTCGCCGACCTCCGGGTTGCCGAGGCGCTCGCTGACGGCCCTCGCCCCGTCGAGGACGTCGCGCGCGAGGTCGGCGCCGATCCGGACACGCTGCATCGCATCCTGCGCGCGCTTGCGAGCGACGGCGTCTTCGCGGAGGAGGAGCCCGGCGTGTTTCGCAACACCGACGTTTCGGAGGTCCTCGGTCGCGGCGACGGCTGGGGCGACTTCGCGCACCTCTTCGGCGGGGTCTGGCACCGGACGTCCGGTGAGCTCGACGCGTCGGGTGACCCGCCGTTCCCGCGAACGTTCGGTGCCGACTTCTGGACCTGGCTCGCCGGGAACCCGTCGGAGCGCGCGGCGTTCGATCGCGCGATGGGCCAGGGCAACGAGCGGAGGGTCGAGCGACTCGCGGGCGTCGACTGGCGCGGCGACGAGACCGTCGTCGACGTCGGCGGCGGCAACGGCTCGCTGCTCCTCGAGCTCTTGCGACGGCAACCCGGCCTGCGCGGAGTGGTCTTCGACCTGCCGGAGACGACGCGCGACGAGGCGGCGTTCGGCGACCGCTGCACCTTCGTCGCCGGCAACTTCTTCGAAGACATCCCGCCCGGCGACGTCTACGTGCTCTCGACGATCCTCCACGACTGGCCCGACGAAAGCGCTGCTGCGATCCTGCGCACGATTCGCGCCTCCGCGCCCGCCGACGCGCGGGTGCTCCTCCTCGAGGCGGTCCTCCTGCCGGGAAACGAGGAGCACGGAGCGAAGTGGCTCGACCTGCTGATGCTCGCGCTCTTCGGAGGCCGGGAGCGGGACGAGGCGCAGTGGCGCGCTCTCCTCTCGGGCGCAGGCTTCGAGCCCGCGTTCGTGGAAGACGGGCTGATCGAGGCGCGATGCCGCTGACCGTCGGGACGGCCGGACACATCGACCACGGCAAGACCTGGCTGGTCCGGGCCTTGACCGGCAAGGACACCGACCGCTTGCCCGAGGAGCAGGCGCGGGGCATCTCGATCGATCTCGGCTATGCGCCGCTCGAGCTCCCCGGAGGAGCTCGCCTCTCTCTCGTCGACGTGCCCGGGCACGAGCGGTTCGTCCGCAACATGGTCGCGGGCGCCACCGGGATCGCCCTGTTCCTGCTGGTCGTCGACGCCGCCGAAGGCGCGCGGCCGCAGACGCACGAGCACCTCGCGATCGTGAGGCTCCTGGGTATCCAGGACGGCGTCGTCGCGGTGACGAAGGCGGACGCCGTAGACGAGGAGACGCTGGAGCTGGCGCTCGAGGAAGCGCGGGAGCTCGTCCCCGGCGCGCCGGTGGTGGCCACGAGCGCGCAAACGGGTCGCGGGCTCGACGAGCTGCGCGGGGCGCTCGCCGACGTTGCGGGACGCGTCGAGGGCGGAGGGCCCTCCCGCGCGACTCGGCTCTTCGTCGACCGCGTGTTCTCGCTCAGGGGCATCGGCACGGTCGTGACGGGGACGCTCTGGTCGGGCTCGATCGGCGTGGGCGACGAGCTTCGAGCCGAGCCGGGCGGCCTCCCGGTGCGCGTACGCAGTGTTCAGGTGCACGACCGGCCCGTGGAGCAGGCGGAGGCCGGCCAGCGAGTCGCGGTGGCTCTCCCGGGCGTGGAGCGCGCGCAGCTCCGCCGGGGAGACGCGCTGGTCGAGCCGGGCGCCTATCCGCTGAGCTATCGCCTCGACGTCCTCCTCGAGGAGCTCGGCGAGCTCCCCGACGGCCTGCGCCTGCACGTCCATCACGGCACGGCCGAGCACTACGCCCGGCTCGTCCGGGTCGGCACCCGCTACGCCCAGCTGCGCCTCTCCTCCCCCGCGGTGGCGGCGCGCGGCGACCGTGTCGTCCTGCGCGAGCGGACGACGCTCGGCGGCGCGCTCGTGCTCGACCCGGCACCGCCGCGGAGCCCGTCCGCGGAGCGACTCGAGCTGCTCGAGCGGGGCGATCCCGCCTCACTCGTCCTGGCCACCCTTGCGGCGGCTCCCGAGCCCATGCGCCGGGAGGAGCTCGCCCGCCGGGCCCTCCTCGAGGAGGACGAGCTGGACGAAGGGCTCGCGGCCGCCGTCCACGCGGGCGGGTGGTACCTGACGCCGCAGCGGCTCGAGGAGATCCAGGTGGGCGTCGTGCGTACGCTCGACGAGCGGGCGCAAGCCTCCGCGCTCGATCCCGGCGTGCCGGTAGCGGAGCTCCTCCCGCAGCGCCCCTGGGCCTCCGCCCTCCTTCCCCTCTTCCCGGTGGAGCGGCGGGGCGCGAAGGCCTACGCGCCCGGGGCGACCGCCCAGCTGGGCGCGCGGGCCATGGCCGCCGAGCGGCTCGAGGACGAGCTCGACGCCGCGGGGTTCACCCCGATGACGGTGGAGGACCGGGAGCTCTCGTCCTACCTGGAAGCCGCGGGACGGCTGGTGCGGCTCGGGGACGGGCTCGCCGTCGGCGCCACCGCCTACGAGGAGGCCCGCCGGCTCGTCGTCGAGGAGTGCGAGCGGGCGGGGTCGATCACGCTCGCCCGCTTCCGCGATCTCCTGGGGACGGGCCGGAAGCCCGCCCAGCTCTTCCTCGAGCGCTTCGACGCCGACGGCGTCACGCGCCGCGTGGGAGACGAGCGCGTGCTCAGGCGCCGGGCCCGGGGCGGCTGAGCGCGCGCTACCGTTCGTGCTGGAGCGGCAGGGGCCCGGTGGCCCAGCCGGTCTTCAAAACCGGTGAGGCGTGGCAGCCCCACGCTGGGTAGGTTCGACTCCTGCGCCGCTCCGCTCAAAAACCGATGTTTGCGCCGATTCATGAAGGCCTTCGAATCGGCACGAGCCCAGTGACCCTGCCGGTCTTAACATCGGTGCGGTGTTTGATCCTCCCGCGCCGCGGTCCTGGAACTCTGCGACGTAGAGTCGCAACGTCTGATGAGCACTTGGCCATATGTTGATCTGACTGGCGCACGAGTGGCGCACAGGAGATCACCGCCGCGTTCTCCGATGTGAGGACTCAAGCAGCATCCGTGCACGCGGCGGAGCGGCTCTTCGCGCACAAACGGCTGAGCGCCCGCTCACGCGCGGAGGAGGCGCGGTAAGGGGGCACGTCATTGTCCCACTCGAGACGCA
>DASQWP010000209.1:0-4160 GCA_035640195.1 Gaiellaceae bacterium
AAGGCGATGAGCCCCGGATCGTCGAGCTCGGGAAAGCCCGCAACGGCGATCCCGCCGCCCGTCTGCACGGCCGCGGCGTGAAAGCACTCGATCTCCGCACCTGGCAGCGCACCCGCCCAGACGGCCACCGCGGGGCCCTCCTCCAGCTCGCGGTCACCCGCGACCACTCCCTCGGCGACGCAGCCGAGCAAGTGCCGGGGCGCGAGCTCCTCGCGTACAACCTCGGCGACCGCCTCGGCCTCGAGCAGGTGCACCGGAGAGAGAAAAACGAACGCGAGGTCGATCTCCGCCCGAGCCAGGCCGCCGCCGCGGGCCTCGCGCGCCGCCTCCCTGGCGGCGTCCCGGGCCAACTCCGAGGTCGACAGACCGGCCCCGATCCGGCAGGCGAGCGTCCGGGACTCCATCGCGCCAGTGTACGTCGGCGAAGCTGGCCTCCGTGACCGACGAGATGCGGCAGCCGATGCCGCTCCTCCGCTACCTTGACCAGAACTACCTGAGCGGCATGGTCAAGCGAAAGCCCGGCTTCCGGGAGCTCGAGCCGGCGCTCAGAGCGGCCGTCGCCCGCGGAGCGGTCGCCGTCCCCGAGGCCGAGGCTCACCGGATCGAGTCGGCGGCGCGGCCCCACTTGCCGCTGCTCGAGCTCCTGCGCGAGCTTTCGTGAGGGCTCCGGCTGCCCGACCGGCCCGGCGCTCGCGAGCGACAGCTGGAGCGTTGCCTGGCCGTGATACTGGAGCGCGACTTTCCCGAACGGTGCGGACGGGCGAGCGACCGGATGGACGTGCGGGCGCTCGCGCTTGCACTCCCCCGCTGCCGGCTTGCGACCTGCGACGCGTTCATGGCCGACGTCGTCCGCCGGAGCGGCCTGCACGTTCGCTTCCGCTGCGAGCTCTACACCGGGCGCCGCGCCGATGTCGACCGGCTGCAGCAGCGGCTCGAGCAGATGTAGGCGGGCGCGCATGACGCTGCGGCGGGCGGCTCGACGCGGAACTCGTGGTCGACGCTCGCGCGCGGCTTCGCTGAGGGGCCGTCGGGACGAGGAGCGCCAGAGGAAGGGCGGGGCCGTGCGCCGCGTCGCGCCTGACCGTCGCCTCGACGCCGTCGTCGAGCCGGTTTGGCCTCGTCACGAGCTGCGGTCTCGTCCGGACGACGCACTCCCTACTGCAGCAGATGAGCGAGCTGGTGCGGCCGCGCCGGCGTGCAGCTCTCCCGGTCGCCTGGCTCGGGCGAGAGCGACTCGGACGCCGCGGTGATCCAGAGAGGTCGCAAAGGCTGGGCCGTCGAAGCTGTGTCCGTGTAGCGCGACGGGAGCGGTAACTCTCCTCGTGATCAAGCGCGGAGAGGTGAATCCGAACAATCGGGCCACCTCTCCGCGCCAGGTGAACTCTGCGGCTACGCGGCGGCCTGGTCCGCGATCGTGAACGCGACCTTGTTCTGCTCGACGGTGGCGTCGAGAACCTTGTCGTCGAGGAGGGAGGCCGCCTCGGGTTCGAGGAAGACCCGGGCGTCCTGCTCTTCGATCACCTCGTCGTCCTCAGCGGGCAGCGGAACGACGCTGAGCTGGAAGTTCGTCTGCGTCCCTACCTGCTCGGCGACCAGCCGCAGACCGCCCGTCTCGGAAGCCTCCTCCGAGGACGAGACGATGTGCTTCACGGCCTCAACCGCGCTGTCGGTGAGTGCTAGCAGCGCGCGCACCTCCTTCCAGGTTGGTTCGGGTCGGAGCAGGCCAGGCTAGCAGTCGGTGTGAGGCGCCCAGACTCGGGCGGGGGCGGCCTGCGCGGGAGCCACGAGGTTTCCAAAGGGCGCACGGCGAGGGCGCTCTAACTCCGGGCACCCTGAAGAACGCGCCACAGTCACGTGCTGAACCTGGTTGTCTTCTGATTCACGCTCTCAACCGCCGGAAGGAGACCGCGATGGAGTATCTGCCCGACGTCTACCAGCATTTCGAGCGCGCCTTCCCGCACGTCCACTCAGCCCATCAGGAACTCGCGAAAGCCTGCTACGAGGGCGGTCCCCTCGACCAGCGAGCCGCGCGGCTCGTCAAGCTCGGAATCGCCGTCGGTGCACAGGCGGAGGGAGCCGTCCGCTCCCATGCGCGCCGCGCGCTCAGCGAGGGCGAGAGCCGGGAAGAAGTGCGCCACGTCGGCCTGCTGGCCTTGACGACGATCGGCTTCCCGCACACGATCGCCGGCCTCAGGTGGATCGAAGAGGTGATCGAAACCGCGAATTGACAGGCGAGGGAGGGTGAGGCCACAACTCGGCGGTGCGCAGCGCCGAGCTTGCCCGACGACTAGCAGGCGGTCAACGGGAGAAGAGGCGCGAGAAGGCCCTCCACGCCAGCGCGGTCGCGCTAGAGCACTTCACGTGTCTCCTGAGCGGAAAACGGAAATGCCCTCTGAGCAGGCCTTTTAGAGCCGACGCCCGGACTCGAACCGGGGACCCCTTCATTACGAGGGAAAGAGTTGGCCGATCTTGATCCCTTCCCAGCAGTGAGGGGGTCACGGTCAGCCCAGGCAGACCGCTGCTCAACTTGAAGTCGCCGGACCCGCCCGCCTGGTGGCGCCGTCTCCGCGGGGAGGCGACAGGCGAGCAGGTACGCGACGTCCCAGGAACAGCTGCGGCAGTTCGAGAAGGACGAGCTGGCGTTCGAGCTTTCCTCGAGCCTGCGCACCTGGGCGGTCGGCGTCGCCGCTGCGGTTCGGGCGGCGCTCGATACGGGGTCGCTTTCAGCGCCATCACCGCACCTGCACGACGGGAAGTTGTCCTATGAGCACCGAAAGGAAACAAGATGGCTGACGATGTCAAGGTGGCGAGCCGCCGGCTCGACGCGAGCGAGAACGAGGCGCTGATCGGCATGGCCCGGATGGGGGCGGATGCGTTCGGGTACACGGCGGACCTGCGGATCGACCGCCAGCTCGCGCAGCTCCTGCGCCTGCGAGTTTCGCAGCTCAACAACTGCAGCTACTGCCTCAACGTGCACTACGAGGCGGCGCGCGAGGCGGGCATCCCCGGGCCAAGATTGACACCCTGACCGCGTGGTGGGAGACCGAGCTTCACTCCGAGGCCGAGCAGGCGGCGCTCCGGTATACGGAGGCGCTCACCCGTGCCGCCGACACCGACCGGGACTCTGCGTTCCAGCGCCTCAACGACGCGCTCGCCGAGAACTTCAGCCCCGAGGAGATCCTCGAGATCGTCGCCGTCGTCATCAACATGAACGTCTGGACCCGGATCAAGCTTGCCGAGGGCGCGATGCCGGGCCCGGCCTGAGCTCTCCGCCGCTACGAAACTCGCCGCCGCAGCGATGCCGCCGCGTCCGCAGGACACCTTCTCCACGGTCCGCAAGGGGACGGCCGGACCCCCGCCGCGACACAATGGGGACGCAGTCGAACCCGGAGCGTTAGCCGGGGCCGAGCGGCGCGCTCATGCACAGCCCGCGACGCAAACGCTGGACGTGCGCTGGCGGAGACATCGCCGTCCGGCGTCAGTCCGTGAGTCGACGCTGACGGATACAGTGAGCTACGACGGCTTGTTGAACGAGGAGGTGGCGGCACGTGGACGGAGTCGAGAAGGCGATCCTTGCCGGCGGCTGCTTCTGGGGCATGCAGGATCTCGTCCGGAAACGACCGGGCGTTCTGTCGACGAGGGTGGGCTACAGCGGCGGCGACGTCGCGAACGCGACGTACCGCAACCACGGCACGCACGCGGAGGCGATCGAGATCATTTTTGACCCCGAGCAGACCTCCTACCGAGACCTGCTGGAGTTCTTCTTCCAGATTCACGACCCGACGACGCTGAACCGGCAGGGAAACGACATCGGGGCGAGCTATCGCTCGGCGATCTTTTACGTCGACGAGGACCAGCGCCGGGTGGCCGACGAGACGATCGCCGACGTCGAAGCGTCGGGCCTCTGGCCGGGGAAGGTCGTCACCGAGGTGACGCCGGCCGGGCCGTTCTGGGAGGCCGAGCCCGAGCATCAGGACTATCTCGAGCGGTATCCGAACGGGTACACCTGCCACTTTCCACGCCCGGATTGGGTTCTCCCGCGCCGAACCGAATCGGTCCCGGGTTAGGCACGCTTCCGCAGGGCCGCCTCCGCTTCGACTGCCCCACGGGGGTTACCCGCTGCTGCTGCTGCGCGTCGGCGTCGAAGCCGTGCCGCGACG